>JAAYSY010000153.1 GCA_012518235.1 Bacteroidales bacterium | reverse complement strand
ATGAAGTCATCTGAAGTTACTATTTTAAGTGAGTCGCAGGAAGCTGGAGTTTACTTAATGTCTGCAAGAAATGGGAGAGAGTTTTATGTTACAGGACATTCTGAATATTCACCTAACACATTAGATACTGAGTATAAAAGAGATATAGCAAAAGGTCTATCTGTAGAGGTTCCAGAAAACTATTATCAAGATGATAATCCAGCTAATCCTCCCATTGTACGTTGGAGAAGTCATGGTAATCTCTTGTTTACAAATTGGTTAAACTATTTTGTATATCAGGAAACTCCATATAATATTGATGATATATCTTAGTAGGGAAAGCTATTGATTATGAACATAAATCATAAATAGGCTATTAGTTTGTGTTTTATATATGATATATAAGGAAAGCGGCAACTTCGATTATTATAAATAATGAAATTGCCGCTTTTGTTAATCATCTATAGGTTGTGATCCTATATTTTACTAACTCTTAATTGTACACTAATAAAAATTGCATATTATAATTAGAACTGACATCTAAGGTTAATACCAAGATGAACAGGTCTTCCTTTTTGCATAAATCCTTTCATAGATCCGGTACCAGCCGATTCAAAATAAAATGTACTATAATCTTTATTTAAGGCATTTTTCACCCATAAATCGGCTTGAGCTCTTCCTTTCCCAAAGCTTATTCTACCATTTAATGTACCATATACGGATTGGCTAACATCATTTTTTTCGGTCCAATAGATACGTCCTGCTCCATTGTATTGAGCATCAAATTGTATATAATCTAACCAGTTACGAGTAGGTAGATTCCATAAATAGTTAGCTCCAATGGAAAATGTATGGGTAGGAGCGAAAGGAACTCTATTACCCTTGTAGTCAACTTCTTCATTTTGGTTATTAATAGTGGAGTAGTTGGTAAATGTAGCATGTGTATATCCATACGAAGCATTAAGATGTAGTGATTGAGTGAGTTTAGCTCTAAGTGCTGCCTCAGCTCCATAACTTCTACTTTTTCCAGCATTCTCCGTAATACGACCTAAACCATTTTTCTCAAATTTAGAGAGTTGCTGATCTCGAGTATTCATTAAGTAGGTTGATAAATCTAGATCTAGCTGATTGCTAAATAAGCTAAGATGAGTACCTACTTCATAGTTCCAAGAGTATTCAGGTTTAAACTTTGTAGCCTCTTCAATGTGTATTTTTTCAGGCTGAGTGCTGTTTTTAATGGTTTCTATAATGCCATCTAATTTATCTGAAATCATAGGAGGTATCATTCCAGATTCTTTCATTTCTTCTAACTTAGCAATAGAACCTTCACCTACACTAGACATCATATCGTTTTTCATGGCAGTTTGTATTAAACCATTAAACATTTGGACATTGTAACCACCTGACCGATATCCTTTAGAAATTGTAGCATAAACATTATTCCCTCCAAAATCATATTGTAATGCGAACTTTGGAAGTAGTTGCGTGTAGTCGTTGCTTAAACTGCCTTTTAGTGTTGGGTTTATGGATTGATCGAGTACCATTGGCATCATAGGTGCCTTGATGGTGAATAGGTAATTGGTTTTACTATTCGAATTATATTTCACTTTGTTTTTTTCGTAATCTAAACGCAATCCAGCTGTAAATGAAAGTCCAGGAATAAATAGATCGTTAATTGTTGATTGATGAAAAATAGCAGCGCTTAATATGGGAGTATCAAAAGCTCCATCTACGAGTAGATTTTTATCTTTAAAATTCATACTCATGCTCATTGGACCTACAGAAGGAAGGTTAGAGTTGATATTGTGTTCTAATACATCTTTTACTCCTTTTTCATAAAATGTTACTGGACCTTTAGTGTTTAACCACTGATAAAATCCAAAAACACCTGAAGTCCATTCCCATTTTCTTCCTGCTTTAGATTTGAATATTATTTCCTCAGAAATAGTATTTAATTTTTGTTTTTGTTCTAAAGTGAAAATATTATCTTTTGTGAAATCTTGATCTAAACACATTCTGTCTTTTAGATTTTGATAACCTGTAACTGCACTTAAAACAAAGTTTTTTGCCTGGTATTCTATGTTTAGTCCCGCATTAAAAAGACCTCTTCTATAACTACTTTTTTCATTGTATGCGGGTTGAAAGTAAGTCTTGTCTTCTTTGTTATATTCTCCGTAAGGATATCCACCTTGATCACTGTATTCATATCCCATAGACAAGTCGAATTTTAGATTTTCATGGGGCATATATATACCTCTAAATCGGCCACCTCCCGCATCAAGTTTGTCTATACGTTTATCATTTAACTCTTTATTCTTAAAGAATCCTCCTTCGTGTTCATAAAAAACACCTGTGGAAAATGCAAACTGATTAGATATTCTATGATAGTGTTTTACAGAAGTATTGTATCTATTATAAGTTCCAGCACCTATTTGGAAGTCTGTTCCTTGATAACTAAATGGTGATTTTGTGTGCACTTTAATTAGTCCACCCATCGTATTTCTTCCATATAAAGTACTTTGTGGTCCACGTAAAATATCAACACGTTCGATATCAGCATAATTAAAGTCGAATGAAGATTGATTTAAGAAGGGTACATTATCAACATATAATCCAACTGATGGGGTATTGATACGTGATCCAATACCTCTAATATAAATTGCTGAAGTTAGCTTTGAACCATAATTTGGAATAAAAATATTAGGAGCTATACCTGAAATATCTTTTAGATTATGGATTTGAAGTGCCCGTAACTTGTTCTTGGACAATTGAGTAGATGACACAGGTTGTTCTCTTAACTTAGTGTGTTCCTTAGGGCTTGATATGATAACAACCTCATCAATGTTAATTGTTTGAATTGAATCTTTAGTTTGTGCTCCGATATATGAGCATAAGCATAATACTGCAATAAATAAGAAATGTCTTTTATTCATTTAATTTAGTTTCTAGAATTACGTGAACTATTGTAAGTGCAAAGTACACAATAAAAAGAATGATATCCTATCCTCATTTATGAGGATTTATGCGTAGTTAAATGCGATTAGGTTCTATATATCCATTCATAACAGCATAAATAGTTAGTGCAGAAACAGACTTTATACCTAACTTATCGGTTATGTTTTTTCTGTGAGTAATAACCGTAGTAGGGCTAATGTTTAGTTTATCTGCAATTTCCTTGTTTATATTGCCTTTAACCATAAGGATTAAGACTTCAATTTCACGTGGGGTAAGTTCAGTCTCTGGAACTTTTTTATGAAGATGTTTATGTGGGTGTCCGTGATGATGTAATTTCAGAATGTCTTTTACTAATTTCTCTTCTGGTTGATTTACAACTAAAGTTTGAGCTGTGGAAAGTAATACTTGCTGATTATCATTACCTAAAACTATTGTTTTTTCATTTCTTGAATTAAAGAAAAAGTTATGAGCTAAATAGATAGATGCAGACACGAAATAGTGGAAGTACATATCAGGTGTGTCATCTATGAAATCTCCGAAACTATGAAAGGTTCGTATGGTAGCATGAGGAATAATATTTTCTAATATAGATTTTAATCCGATACACGATAATGTGTTAGGATCAATAATTGCTATTTCGTGATTAGTTCTCATTTATAGTTGCGCATTAAATATTCATTTTAGTTAGCCAAAGATAAAACGAAAGGCTTCTTCAACTTTTTTTGCGGGTAGCAATTTTATGTTTTTGGGAGAATGTGTTAGGCCTTTGTAATTATAGTGAGGCAGAATAAATCTTTCAAAACCTAACTTTTCAGCTTCCTTAATGCGTTGTTCTATTCTATTAACAGGGCGAATTTCTCCTGATAAACCCACTTCTCCAGCCATGCAAGTCGTTGAATCTATAGCTACATCCATGTTTGAGGATAATATAGCACTTATAACTGCCAAATCAATAGCAGGATCATCAATTTTTAATCCACCCGCAATATTTAAGAAGACATCTTTTTGAGCTAGTTTAAATCCTACCCGCTTTTCAAGAACTGCTAATAGCATATTCATTCTTTTGATATTGAAACCTGTGGCCGATCGTTGGGGAGTACCATAAACAGCTGAGCTAACTAGTGCTTGTGCTTCAATTAAAAAAGGTCTTCCACCTTCTATGGCTGAAGCAATAGTCGTTCCACTCATAGTCTCACTGTTTTGTGAAAGAAGAAGTCCCGATGGATTAGCTACTTCTTTAAGACCATCTTGTCTCATTTCGTATATTCCGAGTTCAGATGTACTTCCAAATCGATTTTTAATGCTTCTAAGTATTCTATACATATAATGTTGGTCACCTTCAAATTGTAATACAGTATCAACAATATGTTCTAGACTCTTTGGACCTGCTATATTTCCATCTTTTGTAATATGTCCAATTAATAGAATAGGTATATGACTTTGTTTTGCAAGCTGTAAAAACGCACTAGTGCATTCTCTGATTTGCGAGATACTTCCAGGTGATGATTCAATTTGTGGGTTTGATACCGTTTGAATAGAGTCAATAATTACAAAATCAGGAGCTTCTTGTTTAATGTGTAAGAATATAGTATCGATGGATGTTTCACATAGAATAAATAAATTTTCAGATTCATATTGTATTCTATTCGCTCTGAGTTTTAATTGTCGCTCACTCTCTTCACCAGAGATATATAAAACTTTGAGTTGATTTAATTTTAAGGCTGATTGTAATGCTAATGTAGATTTTCCAATACCAGGGTCTCCCCCTAAAAGCGTGAGTGATCCTCTAACTAATCCTCCTCCCAACACCCGATTAAGCTCGTCATCTTGCATGTTTATCCGCTGATCTTTTTCTGTTGATATTTCATTCAATCTAATAGGAGCACTTTTTGAAGAAAAAGAATCACTTAACGATAAAGATTGAGAGGGTTTCTTTGATATAATATGCTCTTTGAATGTATTCCATTGATTACAGCTAGGACATTTCCCTATCCATTTAGTAGATTCCTGTCCACAATAGTTACAAACAAAAACTTGTTTCGATTTAGCCATTTGATTTGGTTTTAAACACAAAAATACCTATTTTATCTAAATATCTTAGATAATTGTTGTGCTTTCATTTGTGTTTCTATTTTATACATTATACTAATGTAGTTGTTTTTTAGTTTGTCTTGTTTTTAGTTGATTTTAATCAGTTATTAATATATTAGTGTTTTGATTAATTTTACTTGAATTAATGT
>JAAYSY010000152.1 GCA_012518235.1 Bacteroidales bacterium | reverse complement strand
TCTAGAAGTCAACCCTAAAGTTTCTGTTTGCATATACATACCTTCCTGTGCACCCGGAACATTTATTTTCATCACAGAATCCCTAATATTTAGAAAGTACTCTTTAGTAAATGCATTTTTATCTTTGTAGGGATAAGAGTAAATTATAAAATTCTGATCTCCTGTTGCTTTATTTGTTCCAGCCCAAAAGAAATTCTCGCCAGTTTTAGTAGCATTCAACTCGCCAGGTACCCATACTTCACAATCAAACATAGATAATACCGTTTCCGTAACATAGTTATTATGTTTTTCTTCAAGAACTGATATTTGTCTATTCATTTCTACACGACTAAGAAAGTCAACTATAACCTCTTTGTTTTCCTCAACAAATAACTCAAATGCAGCCTCACTTTGTGCTTGTATAGTTAATATTACTTGAGGATATGCATATACATTATTAGCATAAGAAAACTTAGCATGGGTATATCTATCGGGTTGAATATCAACAATCACAATGTTTCGAATTAACTTTAAAGTTCGATCAAAGTTTTGGGGTGAAGAATACATAACATAAAACGAACTTTCAGCTTGTGGTAAACCGGGAACATTGCTATCTAACACATCGTATAAAGCCCTTCCTGCAGGTCGCTCCCAAAGGTCATGATCGACTACAACCAAAAGCTCATAAGGACGACCACTAGATGAGGGAGTAAATACACCTCCACCTTTACACCCAATAAGAGAGAGGAGTCCTATTACTAATAATAAACTATTGAATATCTTTCTCATAACTCGTACGCAATTTGAATGTTTTTGTTATTATTATTCTTTATTTTTCTTATCTGTTGATAACATACCACAAGCAGCAAAAACATCTTCACCTCTTGAGGAGCGAATGGTAGAAAACAGACCTTGTGATGTTAAGTAATCTCGAAAATCCAACATACGTTCATCAGACACTCCATCTAAATCAATTTCAGGTATAGCATGATAACGTATTAAATTCACACGACAAGGAAGTCCTCGCAGCAACTCAACTAATCGTTGAGCATATAAAGTAGAGTCATTCAAGTCGTTAAATACAATATACTCAAAAGACAATCTTCTTTGTTTTGAAAAATCATATTTCTTTAAATCATCAACCATTTCTTCAATAGGATAAGCTTTTTCAGCAGGCATCATTCTAGCTCGTAATTCTGGTACTGCCGAATGGATACTTATAGCCAAATGACATTCACTTTCATTAATAAATCGTTCTAATTTACCCCTAATTCCTACAGTTGATACAGTTATTCTTCGTGGACTCCAAGCACATCCATATTCAGATGTCATAATATTTAGGAATTTCAAAACCTCATCAAGGTTATCTAAAGGCTCTCCCATTCCCATTAAAACAAGGTTTGTTAGCTTATCTCTTTCTGGTATAGAAAAAACTTGATTAAGCATTTCTGTAGCACTCAGATTTTTAGTAAACCCCTGCTTTCCAGTCATGCAAAACTCACAATTCATTTTACATCCTACTTGGGAAGAGACACATAAAGTAGCTCTTTCTCCATCGGGAATATAAACAGCTTCAACAAAGCTCTGATCGCCTACTTGAAATAAGTATTTGATTGTACCATCTGACGATACTACAGATTTAACTGGTGGTTGAAGTCCTAGTATAAAATTAGACTTTAATAAATCTCTATGTTTCAATGATAAATTTGTCATTTCATCAATAGAATTTACTCGTTTATCATATAACCACGAAGTTATTTGTTTTGTCGCAAATTTGGGCATACCCAAATCATGTACAATCGATTGTATCTCGTTAAATTCTAGTCCCACTAAAGGTTTTTGCAACATACTCTATTCTATTCTCGTATTGTTTCTTTGTTATACAAATGTAAGGAATTAAAGTTAATTTAATGACTTCTTGGCAGTCAAATATTAAAAGAAAAAGGCATCTGTTTCATTTGACAGATGCCTTTTTCTATATGTAATATTGTATATGCGTCTAATTAGAAAAAGAGATAACGATTATCTTTAACCTTTGCATTAAGATATAAATCACTCATAAAACGACTAGCTAAACGAGTATTCATAGTTTTCAAATTTTCTTTTTCATTCTCCTCATCAAATTCTTGATCTAACTTATCGACACTAAGTGCTTGAAGAACAAAAACACCCCCATTACCTTTTATTGGGTTACTAACTTCGTTTTCTTTAGCTATTGAAGCATATGCTCCAACCAAAGGCTCACTGCTATATAATGAGGAAACATATGCAGGTGCTGCAAATGAAACATGCTTTATAGTGTCTGTTACAACATTAGTTAATGCAGTATAATCTGCAAAAGAATTTGCACCTTTCATTTTATCTAAAATCAACTCAGCTTTCTTATCACGAACTAATTCTGCTCTTAATTCACTTTGAACTAAATTAACTGGACGATAACCTTCTTTTATTACATCAACTAACGCAACAACTAATAAGCGATCACCGTTACCACACTCATATAAGCCAGAAACATCACCTGGTTTAGCAGAGAATGCCCACCGAATAGCTTCTTTAGTATCTACAATTCCACCTATATTATGCTCAGCTGTAGTTAAATCATTTTTCTCTAACAATCTATATCCAGCCTCTTCTGCATTAGCAACCATTTCTTCAAGTGTTGTATTAGCTGCAACAAACTGACTGAATGCATTATAAGCATCACTGTAAGTTTCTTTACTAAACTCTATTTCCTTCTTAATTACGGGAATTTTATATTGTTCTTTCACCGCTTTCTTGTCAGTTATTTGTAGAATAATATTCGCTTGACCTATTTTCAGATTAACAACCTCTCCTTTATTTCCATTTGATATAGCAGAAATAAACTTAAAGTTATCTTGATCTAGCTGTGCATTTGCATAATTTGCTGAACTAATCCAATTTGCAGAACCATCTTGACCATACATTCTTGCTAATTCAGAAAAGTCAGCTCCAGCTTTAACAGCATTAAAAATACTGTCAGCCAATTCTTTTGTTTGAACTTCAGACTCAGCAAACACTTGAATTTGTCTAAATTGAGTAGAGTCAGCTTTGTTTACTTTAGAAAGCACTTTGAACGATGTATAACTATTATCTGCTGGACTAAAATAGGGTCCAAAAACAGAACCCACATTTACAGAATCTAAACGAGCTATAACATCTGAAGGAAAGGCCTCTTTTGGGAAGTATAAATCTTCATACAACACATCTGATCCAGTTGAGCGTATAAAAGCAGAATAATCCATATCAGCTTGATTCAATTGACTTGTAAGCTCTTCAACTTCTTTCTTTAATGTTTCTTTATCAGCATCACTAGGAATAACTTCAACATCAATATAGCGGATATTTCTAGCTTCATTATATTGCTTATATTGTTCTTTTCGCTGATTGTATAAAGACTTAATTTCTGATCCTTCTACTTTTACCAATGAATCTGGAATAGATGAGTAAGGTATAGCTGCCATTAATAAATTAGATTCTTTATTTTTAGAATCAAAAGCATATATAGCTTCCACTGGATTAGAAAGTAAAGACTCACCAATTAATGCTTGGTATTTTTCAGCTAAGCGATTTTGAATTAAATTTTTCTCAATAAATGTCCAGTACTTATTTAACCCTTCATAATATTCTGCCATTTGAGGGTCAATCTGAGGACTAGATTTCATTTTTGAATAATCCACCAAAAACTTTTTCAACATATCATGATCGAAAGCTCCAGTTTGAGGATTACGGAATGGGGTTTGTTGTAACATTGGATGAGTACCTTCTTCAATAATTGATTGTACTTCTTCAACTGTTACTACCAATCCTAATTTTTCAGCTTCAGCTTCTATTAATTTATTGTTTACAAAGGAGCTCCAAACTTCATCTTTAACTTGATTCATCTGCTGTTCTGGTAAAGCAGACATACCACTTGTTAGTTTGATAATTTCAGTATACTCCTCAATCATTTGCTGATATTCAGGTGCAGATAGTGATTCCCCATTCACCTCGCCAACATCTTGTACTTGATGAGGTTGGAAAACACGCCAAGCATCGCCTGCAATAAAGGCAAATAATGCTAGACCAATAACAATAATTAATAAAGGTCCTTTGCTTCTAATCTTTTGTAAAGTTGCCATTTCTATTTATTAGATTTATATTTTTATAATTTAATATGTTACTCATTCGTTATTAGCGTACGAAGATACAAAAAATGATAACAAGCTTCTATATATTAAGCTAAAAAGTAAAAGATTTTTTTGCTCTTAATCTTCAATTACCTTCAATTTCACAAGCTCAATCTTAGTTGCTGTAACTTTTATTATCTTAAATTCGAACTTATCTTCTATTAAAACAACTTGATGTAATTTAGGAAAACTTTGATAATAATCTAAAATCAATCCTCCTACTGTTATGTAGTCATCCGACTCAGGTAAATCCAAATCAAACAACTCATTTACTTTTTCTATTTCTAATCGTCCAGATAACACATAATCTTGGTCACTTAGTTTCTTTGAAACATAAGAGGTTGTGTCATGCTCATCTTCGATATCCCCAAATATTTCTTCAACCAAGTCTTCTAAAGTCACAATTCCAGCAGTTCCTCCAAATTCATCTACAACTACAGCAATAGACTTTTTTTGTTGCATAAACAACTCCATTAACTTATGTGCAGCCATAGTTTCTGGTACAATAGGAATATCATATATACATTTTAGCCAGTTTCCATCTTGACTCCTAAACATTTCAGAAGAGTGAATATAACCAATTACATTATCAATAGTCTCTTTGTAGACAATAATTTTAGATATACCGGATTCAACAAACAAATTTTTTAATCCTTCGATAGAGGTCTCTGTTTCTACAGCAACAACTTCTGTACGAGGAACAACACAATCCCTAATCCTTACCGTGGAGAAATCTAATGCATTTTGAAATATTTTAACCTCAGTATCTAATGTTTCCTCATCTTCAATGCTATCAATTCCTGTTTGAACAAAGTAGCCTAAATCAACTTTAGTAAAAGCGTTCGCTGACACTTCTTTATTAATTTTCACACCGAAAACAGTAAGTAATAAGTAAGATAAGTTGGTTGCAAACCAAGATATAGGATAAAGTAAAACATAACAAATTAAAAGAGGTACAGCGAATAGATTTAATAGAAAATTAGGGTTCAACTTAAATAAAACTTTCGGAAGAAACTCGCCAGTTACTAATATAATCAGCGTAGAGATGATAGTTTGAATTAGTACTTTTAGAAAATGGTTATCTATAACACCATTCAAAAGATTTGCTTCTATTAAGCTTGCCATTAAGATACCATATATTACTAAAGCAATATTGTTACCTACTAGCATTGTTGAAATAAAATTATTGGGGTTCTTAAAGAATAATGAAAGTATTTTAGATGTAATACCTTTATTTCTTTCCATCTCAAATCGTAGTTTATCGATAGAAACAAAAGCGATTTCCATCCCTGAAAAGAAAGCAGAGAAAGTCATCACAATTAAAAGGTATATAACTGTTGTCATCATATTTTATTCTAATGTATCAATTTACAAATCATCAACATTCGCTTCTTCATTATCCTCTTGTATAGTGTTTTCCACTGATACTTCCTCCTCATCAACGTAAAATATGCCCTGTATATTCCTAATTTCACTCTGAGTCATTTGTTGATTTGAATCAAATCCATAACCAGTAATCGTTTTATCAGGCATGATAATCTTCACAAAAGCATCAGAATAAACTTTTTCTGTTTTCTGATCCCAATACATTAAATCAGTTTCAAATATTTCCCCCTTCAAATTTTGAATGGAAACATTACTAACAAGTTTCCATAATTTATCCTTATCATAATAATAGGCTGTATCAGCTTTTATACTTGCTTGAACTTGAAAAACACTATCAAACTGCTCTACATACACTCCTTTCTCGAAGGACCAATAAGAGGGTTCTTTTTTATCGAATATAAGCCATTCATCTGCATCAATTTTATAGCGTATTACACCCGAATCAGAAACAAGAGTAGTCATTCCCAAAGTCTCCATCACAGCTAATGAATCCCTCTCAATTATTGCATCAGCTATTGGGGTTTTCCCCCCACCACAGGAGTAAAACAAAAGAAGCATAACAATCCCCACCGAGATTGTTATGCTTTTCATATTTTTTTTCTTACAAATTAAACTAGTTAGATACATCAAATAAAATTAGCGTATAGTAGTAGTTTCACCTATCCACCCACCAATTGTTATTTGGTCTCCTTTATTATATCCCATCATAAAAAGTTCTGAGGTATCAGGAGTGTGTTGTGAATAAGATCTTATTAATTTGTTAGCTTCCTCAGCTACACTTGGATCTGCTGCTTTTGCTTGTTGCAACTTATCTACAATCAAGAAATAAGTACATTTATTTAATATCGCATCATCAGACCAATTAGGACTTGTCGCATATAAGTTAGCTATTAATATATATGGAGCTCCATAGTTTTTATTAAAACTAATCGCTTTTTGAGCATAAGTTCTAGAACGTGCTAATTGTCTATTTGAATATAGTACAGCTGCTGCAGCATATGCTTTTTCAGCTCTTCTTTCACTATTTTGCTCTAACTCAATAGCTTCATCAAAAAACACCATAGCTTGATTATAGTCTCCTTTTTTATATGCCATGTAAGCACAACCTGCAGCTGATTCTGCAGTAGGCTCTATTTGGTGCACATAATAAGAAGCTTGTAGATAGGCTTCTTGGTCTGTACACCTAATTATACGCATAATATCAATAACCTTAGTTAAGAACTCAATATTATCTTTATTCTCTTCAATTTGTGGGGCATAAATACTTTGCAATGTCTCACAATCTGCAGTTCCAC
This sequence comes from Bacteroidales bacterium, assembly GCA_012518235.1. Lineage (GTDB taxonomy): Bacteria > Bacteroidota > Bacteroidia > Bacteroidales > Bacteroidaceae > Bacteroides_E. Next base: position 14,070 of record JAAYSY010000152.1, on the reverse strand, counting down.
TATTAATAAATAATCCTGTTAAATTTTCTTTCACTGTTTTGAAAGCAGTAATTAAAACTTCTCTATCATTAACATCAATAGCTTTATCTGCAATATCTACTGCGGTTAAATAGTCCTGTAAAAAAGTTTCTCTATGAGACTCGTCATTTACCAAAATATTATGTGACATATCCAAGAAGAAATACAAAACATTAGGAGACAACTCTTTACTTGAAGAGCCCAATGTAGACTGTTTTAACCAATCGTATGCTTGTTTCCCATCAATATCAGGAGCATAAGATAAGTAATCTAAGGCTTTAGCACCTAGTGCTTCATCTACAGAAGAAACATTCACCCCACGATCTAAGAAATCCTGAGTATATTTCATTCTTAAATCATGCACTTCCATTAACTCTTCAAAATACTTTGCATATTCTGGAGAACTCTTATCTCCAATTTCATCCATTAAACCTTTTAGTATTTTATATCCGTCGGTAAATGTATAGTATCTCAATAAAGGACAACTGCTTAAAACCGACTTCCAAGGCTTATAAGCATCCTTATAGTTCTCAGACTTCACTGCTTCATGAGATATGCTGCTGTTAGAGATGCACTCTTTATCAACCTCTTCTTGAGCCATAAGCGGAACAGATCCAAGAAACATAACCAATAGTAGTATAGCTGTTAGCATTTTAGTTTTCATTGTATTTTAGCTTTAGTTATTATATTCTATATTAAGATTCAATATTAATTTTTGTTTTAATTTACTTTGCGTTTAAAGAACCAACGCTCATTAAACGTTAAACCTATACTCACTTTTAAATAATTCTCATCCAAAAAAGAAGACTTTTTCCCATTCACTCTAACATACTGAGCAGATAAATTTAAAAGTGATGCTACCTTAGGCAAAGGCAAACCAAACCCAATAGAAACACCATATTCTGTTGCAGCATTTTGCCCATTAATTTTATAATAAGGAGTTGAGTAATATCCCCCCATACGATATCTTACGTGTGCTAAATAATTTCGAGAATAATGACTAGGTCTATATTCTGCACCGATAACAACTTTAGAGCGATCTCTAAACGCATTAGGGTTATCAAAATAGGTTACACTACCCCATTTTTCTAATGTGTAATCTAAACCAACAGTAAGTCTATTATCATACATATAAGTAAATCCTAAGCCCAACTTATGTGGAGTTTCAAAGGTTGCAGTCGAATCCACTTCTGCTACAAGTCTGCCAACCTGATTAGTCCAGACCTCACTTCTTAATGTAGTGGTGTTATTTAAGCTCCTTTTTGGAGAGTAAACAGCACCTAATACAACTTGTCTTTTATCACTTATATTGTAGGTATATTGTGCTCCCAAGTCTATTTTAAAATCACTTATCGAAATCTCTTCTGATTCTGTATTTGTTGATGCCGATGTGGCTGGAAAATACAGACTCATACTACGATCAATATCACCCCAAAAATACGAAAAATTCGCTCCTATAGCTAGATTTTTCAAAACATTAACACCTACACCTAAGTAAAGCTGCTTTAATCCACCGTCTCCTTGAAAAGAGGAAACATTATAAGCATCTGTATTTTCATGATCGACATCAGATTTGCTTATACTATACCCAACATTAGAGTAAGGTATAAACCCTGCATTTATAGCCATCCATTTTTTTAAACGAAATTGCATAGCTACATAATCAAAGCTAGAATTCTTTGCATTTGTTTTATTTATACCATCACTAAAGTTTGTGTTTTGAAGAGTAAAGCCTCCTTCAAATAAAAAAGTTAAAGAATCCATTGCTGTATATGAAGCAGGATTGGCAGGATTTAACTGGTATCTATCCCGAATACCATAAGCCAAACCTCCCATTGCTTTACTTTTTCCAAAAGCATTATCGGATAACTCGCCATAACCATAGCGTGTATAGGGAGAATTTGTAACATTTTGAGAACCCGTATCCACTTGTCCAAAAACAGCTCCTGCGCATAAAGACAAGGTGAACACAAACAATATTTTCTTAAAACCTACCATTATAATTTTATTCTGAGTTTTTTATAAACCACTGGATATTTAGAAAACTAAATGCAAATATGGTACTTTTAAAATTTGTTTCAAAAAAAAAAAACGTTTCGTCCCGTTAAAAAAACAAAAGGGACTGTTTTAAATGCATTCCTTCTTCTATTTCTCAACTTATTGACAAATATTTATTCTTTAGTACCAAAAATTGCACGTATAAAGAGAAAAGCAAAGATAATGACTTTTTCCATTAGCCCTATCAAGTTGTAATAAAATATCTAAACCTTTGAAAAAAGAAGTATATTTGCAACAAACCCAACCCCAATTGTATGAAACAGTATATTATAACTTTTTTTTTATTGACTTTAATTACACTCCCTATTAAAGCACAAATTAATTTTGATGAAATAGAAGTCAGCTTGCTTACTTGTGAGCAAGGCGATGAAATTTACACTTTATTTGGACACACAGCCATAAGAATTAATAATACTCAAGATAATACAGATATAGTTTTCAATTATGGACTTTTTGATTTTAATGCACCTAATTTTATATGGAGATTTACATTAGGAGAAACAGATTACCAATTAGGAGCCACAACCTATATTCATTTTCTTTCTGAGTACCAATACTATAACCGATCGGTATGGGAACAGGTATTAAATCTAACTGCATCTGAAAAAGAAAAATTAATCTTTTTACTCGAAGAAAACTATAAGCCTGAAAATAGAATTTATAGATATAATTTTTTATATGACAACTGTGCTACTAAACCTAGAGATATAATAACTACCTCTATAGAGGGAACAATAACTTATCAAGGTAGTCTGAATGAAACATTTCGATCATTGATTCACAAACACACAAAAGACTATCCTTGGTCCACCTTTGGTATGGATCTCTGCCTTGGGAAATCGGTTGACAATCCCGTAAGCATTAATGAAAGTATGTTCTCCCCCATTTATTTGATGAAACATTTTAATAATGCAATGATAACTGATACTAACCAACAACAAAGACTACTAGTAAAAAAAACACATACTTTATATCATGCACAGCATGAAACAAAAAAAAGCCACCTACCCTCTCCTTTTCTGAGTTTCAGTTTTTTGTTTCTAATTGTACTTTCAATATCTATATTAGGGGTTAATAACAACAAAAGCTATTGGGGTATTGATTTAATTTTACTTTTTCTTTTTGGCATACCAGGAGTTATCATAGCATTTCTTTCCTTTTTCTCCACACATCCTGGTGTTTATCCTAATTATTTACTTCTGCTTCTAAATCCTTTACATCTATTAGCTCTTCCTTTTATCATTAAAAGAATTAAAAAAAGAAAACTCTCCTATTACTTAACGACATATTGTATTTTATTAACCTTTTTTATAGTGCTTTCTCCTCTATTTCTGCAACGATTTAACTTAGCTATGTTACCTTTGGCGTTGTGTATATTAACACGTGGTATAAACCACATCATTTTATATCGGAAAGCTAAATAATGAGAAAACTAATAACTTCTATATTAACTCTTTTATCTATTGCTGGGGTTCATTCGCAAAATGTACCTACTAACCCTAAATTAGTAGTTGGAATTACCATTGACCAATTGCGAACAGATTATATAGAAGCCTTTGCCCCACTATTTGGAAATGATGGATTTAAACGCCTTTGGAAAGAGGGTAGAGTTTATAGACATGCTGAATATGGATTCTCTAACATTGATTGTGCTTCTGCAATAGCTACAATTTATACAGGAACAACTCCTTCAACACATGGGATAATAAGCAAAGAATGGATGAATCCTTCCTCTTTACAACCTGAGAATTGTGTTGATGACCCTGAATATATGGGTAACTATACCGTACGTAATACTTCTCCTAAAAAACTTTTAGTCTCAACGCTCAGTGATGAATTAAAAATATCAACAAAACATAAAGGTTTAGTTTATAGTATTGCTCCTACAGCCGAAGCGGCTTTATTTAGTGCAGGACATATAGCTGATGGTGCTTTTTGGCTAAATACAGATAATGGAAAATGGTGTAGTACAACTTATTATAAGGATTTTCCTTGGTGGGCTAGCAGATATAATGATCGCTCATCTCTTGATTTTAGAATTTCTGATTGGGTTTGGTCTCCTTTCCACCCCTCTTTTAAGTATGAATATGCTGCAGGATGGCAACAAGAACCTTTTAAACATAAATTTAATCAAGGAGATAAATATCAAAAGGTGATTACTAGCCCCTTTATTAACGATGAAATCAACCTATTAACTACCGAATTATTTAGTCAAAGTGGAATAGGTGAAGATGAAACTACCGATTTTTTAGCAATCACATATTATGCTGGAAATTTTGAACACCAAAATGTAAATGAGTTTCCAATGGAAATTCAAGATATTTACACTCGATTAGATAAAAATCTAGCTGATTTATTTGCTCTTATCGAAGAACGTGTAGGATTAAACAACGTACTATTTTTTGTTACTTCTACAGGATATACTGATGCAGATAGTCCTTCAATAAACTATCAACATATTCCAGGTGGTGAATTCCATATTAATCGATGCGCTACTCTCTTAAATATGTACTTAATGGCTACTTATGGTCCTGGGGAGTACGTAGAAACCTATTATAATAATCAGATTTATCTAAATCGTGAATTACTACAAAAGAAAGAATTAGCACTAGGAGAAATTCAAAATCTAGCTTCCGATTTCATTATACAATTTAGTGGTGTAGATCAGGTATACTCTTCCAATCGCATTTTATTAGGAGGATGGAGTCCCGATTTAGAAAAAATAAAAAACGGTTTTCACAGAAAGCGATCGGGTGACTTAACTATTGAGGTGCTTCCTGGATGGACATTAATGAATAAAGATTCGTACGAAAACACCTTAGTTAGAAACTCTGCAGTTTTAACACCACTAATCTTTATGGGAAATCAAATAACCCCTGAAGTTATTGATAATCCAACCCACATTACTAAGATAGCACCAACTATAGCTCATTCTATAAAAATTAGAGCTCCCAATGCCTCTAAAGCTATCCCTCTATTAGATATTCGATAGAAATAGTTCAAAAATAAACAACTTAATCAGCATTTTAATATAACTTTGTATGATGATACAATTTGTTGTGTTATTTACTGATATTAATATTATATTAAACTAATTACTGCATTATATATACATTAGATATGGGAATCAATAGTTTTTTAAGTAAAATATTCGGCAATAAATCAACCCGAGATATGAAGGAAATACAACCTTGGGTTGATAAAATAAAAGATGCTTATCCAGCAATAAAAGAGTTAAGCAACGATGAATTACGTGCTAAGACTCTTGAAATAAAAGAATACATAAAAAATTCAGCTAAAGAAGAAAGATCTAAAATCGATAAATTAAAGATTGAAGTTGAAAATACTGAATTAGAAGATAAAGAGGCTTTATTTAATCAAATAGATAAGTTAGAGAAAGAAGTTCTTGATAAATATGATAATGCCTTAGATGAAGTTCTTCCAGTAGCTTTTTCTATAATGAAAGATACTGCCAGACGATTCACAGAAAATGAGGAAATTGTAGTTACAGCAACAGAGTTTGATAAAACACTAGCCGCAACAAAAGATTTTGTTCGTATCGAGGGTGACCAGGCAATTTATAAAAACCACTGGGAAGCAGGAGGTAATGAAATTGTATGGGATATGATTCACTATGATGTTCAGCTTTTTGGTGGTGTTGTACTTCATAAAGGAAAAATTGCGGAAATGGCAACAGGTGAAGGAAAAACCTTAGTGGCTACTCTACCCGTTTTCTTAAATGCACTTACAGGTAATGGTGTACATGTGATAACAGTTAATGATTACCTTGCTAAACGTGATGCTGAGTGGATGGGACCTCTGTATATGTTCCATGGACTAAGTGTAGATTGTATTGACAAACATCAACCTAACTCTGATGCTAGAAGACAAGCTTATTTAGCTGATGTTACTTTTGGTACAAACAATGAATTTGGATTTGACTACCTTCGTGATAACATGGCGGTTAGCCCTAAAGATCTTGTACAACGTCAGCACAACTACTCTATTGTCGATGAGGTGGACTCTGTTTTAATTGACGATGCACGTACTCCCTTAATTATTTCAGGTCCAGTACCTAAAGGCGATGATCAACTATTTGATTCTTTAAAACCTATGGTTGAACGACTTGTTGATGCCCAAAAGAAACTAGCTACTCAATATTTAGCTGAAGCTAAACGTCTGATTCCAAATGAAGAAACGGAAGACGAGGGCTTTTTAGCTCTATATAGAAGTCACAAGGCCATGCCACGTAACAAAGCCTTAATTAAATACTTAAGTGAACCGGGTATAAAGTCGGGGATGCTTAAAACGGAAGAAATCTATATGGAACAACAAAATAGACGGATGCATGAAGTTACCGATCCGTTATATTTTGTAATCGATGAAAAAATAAATAGCGTTGATTTAACAGATAAAGGAATTGAGCTGATTTCTGATAGGTATGAAGATGCTAAATTCTTTGTCTTACCAGATATAGCAGGATTACTTTCTGAATTAGAAATTCAAAAAGAACTGTCTGAAGAAGACAAATTGACGAAAAAAGATGAACTCCTTGCTGACTACGCAATAAAATCGGAACGTGTCCACACTATTAATCAATTATTGAAAGCATACACCATGTTCGAAAAGGATGATGAGTATGTTGTAATTGACGATCAAGTTAAGATTGTTGACGAACAAACTGGTCGTATTATGGATGGTCGTCGATACTCCGATGGATTACACCAAGCAATTGAAGCTAAGGAAGGTGTTAAGGTAGAAGCAGCTACTCAAACCTTTGCTACTATTACATTACAAAACTACTTCAGAATGTACCATAAGTTATCTGGTATGACAGGTACTGCTGAGACTGAGGCTGGTGAGTTTTGGGATATTTACAAATTAGATGTTGTTGTAATACCTACCAATCGTCCTATTGTTCGTAACGATATGAACGATAGAGTATATAGAACGCAAAGAGAAAAATATGGCGCAGTAATTGAAGAAATTCAAAAAATGGTAGAAGAAGGACGACCTGTTCTTGTTGGTACTACATCCGTTGAAATTTCAGAAATGCTTAGCCGTATGCTTGACATGCGTAAAATCCCTCACAATGTACTGAATGCTAAACTTCACCAAAGAGAGGCTGACATTGTAGCTAATGCAGGACTTAAAGGAGCTGTAACTATAGCTACAAACATGGCAGGTCGTGGTACCGACATTAAACTTAGTAAAGAAGTTAAAGAATCTGGTGGTCTTGCTATTATAGGTACAGAGCGACATGAATCAAGACGTGTTGACCGTCAGTTAAGAGGTCGTGCTGGTCGTCAAGGAGACCCTGGTTCTTCAGTGTTCTTTGTATCACTTGAGGACGACTTAATGCGTCTTTTCTCCTCCGATCGTATTGCTGGAATTATGGATAAATTAGGATTCAAAGAAGGTGAAGTAATTGAGCACCGAATGATTTCTAAATCTATAGAAAGAGCTCAGAAGAAAGTTGAGGAAAACAACTTTGGTATTCGTAAGCGTCTTTTAGAGTACGATGACGTAATGAACAAACAACGTACTGTAATCTACACGAAACGCAAACACGCATTAATGGGCGACCGTGTAAGTATGGATATTGTGAATATTATTTGGGATCGTTGTGCTTTAGCTACTGAAAGTGTTGACTACAATGATTACAAAATGAATGTAATCCAAACATTAGCTATTAATGCACCTATTTCAGAAGAGGATTTCAGATCCGATAAAAAAGAGGTTATTGCAGAAAAAACATTTCAAGCTGCTATTGCAGCCTATAAACGTAAACAAGAACATTTAGCTCAAATAGCCAACCCTGTTATTCAACAAGTATTCGAAAAACAAGGCGAAATGTATGAAAACATTCTTATTCCAATTACTGATGGAAAAAGAATGTATAACATCAGCTGTAACCTTAAGGAAGCTTACGAAACAGAAAGTAAAGCTATTGTTCATTCATTTGAGAAAGCAATATTACTACATGTTATTGACGAGGCTTGGAAAGAAAACCTAAGAGAATTAGATGATCTTAAACACTCGGTACAAAGTGCTAGTTATGAGCAAAAAGACCCTTTATTAATTTATAAACTAGAATCTGTTAATTTATTTGATTCAATGGTTAATCGTATTAACGAGCAAACAGCATCAATTTTAATGAGAGGTCAAATACCAGTTCAAGAACCAAGTCAAGTAAAAGAAGCTGCTCCTGAACGAAGACAAGATATGAGTCAGTACAGAGAAGAAAAGTATGATCTTAATGATCCAAATCAAGCAGCTGCTGCACAGCAAGACACGAGAGAACAAGTTAAACGTGAACCTATTCGTGCTGAAAGGCAAGTTGGACGTAACGAAGCTTGTCCTTGCGGTAGTGGAAAAAAATTCAAAAACTGTCATGGAAGAAGAGGCTAAATCTAGTTTTTTATAGAAGAGAACTATTGATAATAGTACTCACCTACTATTAAAATATTAAAGGGCTTTTTGAATATTCAAAAAGCCCTTTAATATTTTAATCATTTCAATCATTTTTAGTATAATAATTGTATTTTTGTTTAGAGCATATAAAACTAAGACTTTATGAGATTAAAAAATACAATATTTTTATCATTTTATATATTTTGTGGACTTTTGGTCCTTAATTCATGTCAAACCACAAAAATTTTATCGATTGATTACTTAGCTCCTGCTAATGTTAGCTTTCCTAAAGAGCTTAAAAAAGTGGGTGTTGTTAATAATGTTGTAACCGATTATACCACTCAAGAGACACCGTCTCAATGGAAAGACTTAAAAGCCTTATTATTAGGTAATGCAACTATAGCAACTGAATCGTTAGCACAACATTTAGCTGATGCTAACTACTTTGATGAAGTTGTAATATATGACTCAGCTTTACAACTACAAAAAGAGAGTTATGAAAATCATCCTTTAACAAGCGACGAAATAAAAGAATTGACAGATTTTTTACAGGTAGACTTCATTATTGCACTAGAAAATGTCCTATTTAATGCTAAGGCAGTAGATTATATAACCGAAGATGGTTTTATATTAGAACAACTAGAAGTTGAAACAAACGCAAATATAAAAGGTTTTCTACCCGAGAGAGATAAACCTCTCTTTCAAGATCAAATAAAAGACACTATTTATTGGGATTTAAGAGATATTGTTCTCACTCAAAAAAGTGAAAAAACAATTGTAAATGAAGCTTCTTTCTTTACAGGAGAGGTATTAGCTTCACGTATTGTACCTCAATGGAACACCGCACAACGTTTGCTCTATATTGATGGAAATAAATCGCTTCGAAAATCGCATAAATTCATTAAGAATAATCAATGGGAACAAGCCTACAATATTTGGATGGAAATCTATGACTCCCCTTCTAAAAATGTAAAAAATCAGATGAGAGCTGCACTCAACATTGCTGTATTCTATGAAATGAGGGATAATTTTGAAGAAGCTATAAATTGGGCAACAATAGCAAAAGAGCTAGCCTACAAAGTGGATGAGATAGATTTTATTAATCCTATTTTTATTTCTTCTACTACAAATTATGCTCCTATAAAAACTTATTTAGAAGTTTTAGAAAAAAGGAAAGAGAATGCTATTTTATTAAATCAACAAATGAAAAGATTTGACAGTGAAATAAATTAAAAAGAAGCGATAGATAAGAGTTTTTTTTTACCTTTGTTCAAATAATAAAATTCACCATGAAAGTAAGTAAGAAAACACAAGAGTTGTTAGAAAACACCATTCATAAAGCTATTGACAATTTAACAGCTAATGATAATTCTTCACTAATTACAGATATATACATTTATGTTTCACCAGAAACTGGTAATGTATTACTTTTTGATGATAATGATGAAACACTATCTTCTTCTACATTTACAGAGTTAATACCAACAAACGCAGTAAATAGTGAGTTTTATGATGAGCTAGATAAATTATTTGCACCTATCTTGAATAAGATGAAAGCAAATAACACCTTTAATGAATTACCTATTCTAAAACCATTTTCTTTTGTTTTAGTCGATGAAAATAAAGACACCTATACGGAACTTCTTTTAATTGATGACGATACTCTTATTATTAGCGATGAACTACTAAAAGGACTAGATGAAGAACTTAATGTCTTTTTAAAAGAGCTTCTTGAGGATTAATTTTATCGTAATTAGAAACTACACAACAGACTATTAATCTATTAGATTAAATACTGAATAACCTCACCAAAAAAATCATACAAAAAGAGTTGAGGTTATTCTAACCATGTTAGTCTTAGTATTTACTATATAGTAGTTTTTTATGCACTGAAACACTGAGTTATCTATATTATTCAGTTTACTATTTCCTTTTATTAATATGCCCTAGTCAAATGAAGATGATACCCTAGACCTTTAACCTATATGACTAGGTGATGTTATCCATATAAATAGACCCTTTGTATAAATAAATCTATTCCTATCCTCTATAGTTATAGTATAAGAAATCTAGCCCATATTACCTTGACACCCCCTATTTAGGTTTTTTACTTTTATATACATTATCTGCTGAAATTATATTACAAATAACTAGGAGAAAACCTATGCTCTAGTTTATTACTCTAAGCAATAAGATTTATAGGGAAACTATTTTGAATCTGCATAGCCCTCAAATATCACCCTTTTTATTAATACACCACAAAAGGTTCTCCTTCCATTTTCAAATCAACAAATTCTCCTACCGAATGTTTAGGTTGTCCTCCTCCAATATAAATTTGAACATCGCCTGCCGAATGAATCAAATTCCCTTTTTCGTCTGTCATACTTAACTCTTTGGGAGTGAGCACAAACGAAATTGTTTTACTTTCTCCTTTCTTTAAACTTATGCGTTTGAAACCTTTAAGTGCACAATTAGGTACGGGTCTATTTCCATTTTTAGGATGAATAATATAAAGTTGAACCACCTCATCACCATCTCTAGCACCAGTGTTTTTTACAGTTGTTTCTACACTTATAGTTTCTCCAGTATGTATCAAGGTCGGACTTTTGGGCTTACTATATTCAAAAGTAGTATAGCTCAAACCATGTCCAAATGGATAGCGCACCTCACCATTAAAATAACGATAGGTACGATTTGCCATTGAATAGTCTTCGAAAGGAGGTAAATCCTCCTCACTTATATAAGTGGTTAGAGGCATACGTCCAGCAGGATTATAATCGCCAAAAAGCACATCAACAATAGCATCGCCCGATGCTTGTCCACCATACCAAGCCTGCACTATTGCATTTGCATGTTGGCTTTCCCACTCAAAGCTCATAATAGAACCCGACATATTGACTAGCACCAATGGTTTGCCCGTCTTCTTTAATTCTTTCATCAAATCTGTTTGCACCTTTGGTAAAGCAATCGTACTACGATCACCACTCACAAAAGCACCATAACCATCTGCTCCAGCATCGCCTGCTTCGCCCTCATAATCAGCACTGATACCTCCCACGAAAACAATAACATCAGCATCTGCCACCTTCGTAGTCAGCTGAGCTGGAGAAGGAGCCCCCTCAATATGGCTCATAATATTTACACCCTTAAAATATTGCACTTCAATCTTATCTTTGAATCTATTTTTCAGACTCATCAATGGCGTAATATTTTCTGTAGGCTCACCAAAATAATTTGCTAGTTGTGTTTGTGGATTATCTGCATTAGGCCCTATAAGTGCAATTTTCTTTATTTCTTTTTTATCTAATGGCAATATTTGATTGTCGTTTTTGAGGAGCACTATCGACTTTTGAGCCATTTCGTAAGCATGCTGTTTGTGTTCTTTACACTCAAGTACATCACGACTGATTTCTGAGTATGGATTCTTTACTTGTGGATCGAAAAAACCTAGTTTGTACAATATTGTGAGCAAACGTCTCAAAGACACATTGATATCTTTTTCCGAAATAAAACCTAGATTTACAGCTTGCTCCAGCAAATGATAAGTATTTCCACACTCCAAGTCTGTACCCGATAACACGGCATCAATTGCCGCTTCAATATCATTTGCATGCGTTTTGTGATACGAAGTAAAATCACTCACTCCCCAACAATCTGATGTTACATAACCATCAAATCCCCATTGATTGCGCAAAATATTCGTCAACAACTCATCGTTTCCACAACAAGGTTGCCCCTCATATCGGTTGTAGGCACACATAATACCATGTACTTTTGCCTGCACCACCAACTGATGAAAAGCAGGAAGATAAGTATCCCACAAATCATAAAGATTAGAGCGAGCATCAAACGAATGACGATTATATTCAGGGCCACTATGCACTGCAAAATGCTTCGCAGCCGCCACAGCCTTTAAGTAGAAAGGATCATCACCTTCTAATCCTTCTACTATTGCCGATCCCATCATTCCCGTCAGGTACGGATCTTCTCCATAGGTTTCTTGTCCACGTCCCCAACGTGGATCTCTAAAGATATTTATGTTGGGTGTCCAATAGGTTAGTCCTCTATATCTTGTACCTGTTTTTCCTGCTTTCAAGTCTTCATTGAAAAGTGCTCTTCCTTCCGAAGCTGTATAATCGCCCATTTTGCGCACAGCTTCTGTGTCGAAAGTAGCTGCCATACCTATTGCTTGTGGATAAACCGTTACTTTTTCAGATGTGCGTGCCACGCCATGCAATGCCTCATTCCACCAATCGTAAGCAGGGATTCCTAAGCGTGGTATTGCAGGTGACTCGTGTTTCATCATCTTCACTTTTTCGTTCAAGGTAAGTCTTGCTATCAAGTCATCTACCCTTTCGTCTACGGGTTTAGACGGATCTTGATAGGGTTTAAGACTTTCTTGCGCATTCAAGAGTAAGCATGAACAAGAAAGAAGTATGATGATTAGTGTGTGTGTTTTCATTGTATTATTATTTTCTAATGATATCTATTTACAGGAATTTTTTAACATTGACTTTCTGCTTTCATTTTATTTTTACTTTTACTTCTTTTTCAGCTTTCACTATCACGAGTACTAAACTACTGAAAGCACTCCACTCGTGCATTGATAAGAAGTATAGTCAATCTACCCCCATTATCCGCGGATACAGTTTCTCAGCATCTTCTACTGAAAACACATAAGTCGTATAAGTACAAGAAGCTAATCGTTTCCTATTGGCTTCTACATGTAATCATAACAAAAGCATATTTATATGCTTTTGTTGTTTTACCCACTCTTTCAGACCTCCTGTTAAACTTAACCTTTTCTTTTTAAGTTTTGAGTATATAACTCTATTTCTTTAAGGCCTCGATGCTTTCTTTAAGGGATTGAATAATACTTTCCGTATCTTCTTTTTTCTTACGCTCCATCTCCACTACAGCAGCAGGTGCGTTATCAACAAAATTAGTATTTTGCAATTTTTTCATAATTCCCTTTAGAAAGCCCTCTTTATGCTTCAACTCAGATTCAAGAGCTTCTAACTCTGCTTCCACATCAATTTTATCACCAATAGGTACTGTAAACTCTGTTGTTCCTATCAAGAAAGAAGCTGCATCATCCTCTTTTACATCAACAGAAGAAATCTCAGATAGATTACACATTTTATTTAGAACAGATTCATAAGCTACTATCTTATTTTCTCCAATAATGTGAAGAGCTAACTCATCTTTATATGGGATATTTTTCTGAGTTCTAATAGAACGAATATGTGTAACAATAGATTTTACATCTTCAAACTGATTTACTATACTATCATTATAGTCTAAATCTGTTGTTGCTATTTGTGCAACCATAATACTCGCCCCTTCTTCTCTATCTTGTATAGCTTGCCACAATTCCTCAGTTATGAAAGGCATAAAAGGGTGTAATAACTTTAATAAAGACTCAAAATAATATAAGGTATCGTCATAGGTTCTTCTATCTATAGGCTCACCAAATGCAGGTTTAATTAACTCTAAATACCATGAAGAAAACTCATCCCAAAAAAGACGATAGAGCACCATAAGTGCTTCACTTAATCTAAACTTACTGTATAAGTCTTC
>JAAYSY010000151.1 GCA_012518235.1 Bacteroidales bacterium | reverse complement strand
TGGGAGATTAAGAGTAGAAATGAAGATTATTTATCTTCAATATCTTTGTATTTCAGGAGATTAGTTGTAGTTTTGTGCGCGAATTGAGTATATAATCAATATAATGTCTAATTTAATTAACTTATTATTAACAAATTATTAATGGAAAATTTAAAAAACGTCACTCCTCTAGAGAATTTTGATTGGGAATTATTTGAGGAAGGTGAAGATTACACAGGAGATAAAAGTCGTAAAGACTTAGTTGAAGTTTACGATAACACGTTAAGCAAGGTTAGTGACCGTGAAGTAGTTGATGGTACAGTAATCGCTATGAACAAACGTGAGGTTGTAGTGAATATTGGATTTAAATCTGATGGTGTAATCTCATTAAACGAATTCCGCTATAATCCTGAATTAAAAATAGGGGATGTTGTGGAAGTTTATATTGAAAGCCAAGAAGACCAAAGAGGTCAGTTGGTACTTTCACATAAAAAAGCACGTGTGGTTCGTGCATGGGAACGCATTAACGAAGCCTTCGACAATGATAAAATCATGAAAGGTTATATCAAATGTCGTACAAAAGGTGGTATGATTGTAGATTTACACGGAATTGAGGCTTTCTTACCAGGTTCTCAAATTGACGTTAGACCTATTAGAGATTATGATGTTTTCGTTGGTAAAACAATGGAATTCAAAGTGGTTAAAATTAACCAAGAATACAAAAACGTTGTAGTATCTCATAAGGCTCTTATCGAAGAGGAATTAGAACAACAGAAGAAAGAAATTATCAGCAAACTTGAAAAAGGTCAAGTTCTTGAAGGAACGGTTAAAAACATTACTTCTTATGGTGTGTTTATTGACTTAGGTGGCGTTGATGGTTTAGTTCATATTACAGACCTTTCTTGGGGTAGAGTAAACGATCCTAAAGAAGTGGTTGATTTAGATCAAAAACTAAATGTTGTTATTCTTGACTTTGACGAAGAAAGAAAACGTATTGCTTTAGGTATCAAACAATTAACTCCTCATCCATGGGATTCTTTAGATCCAGAAATGAAAGTTGGAGATAAAGTAGATGGTAAAGTAGTTGTTATGGCTGATTATGGTGCATTTGTTGAAATTGCTCCAGGTGTTGAGGGATTAATCCACGTATCAGAAATGTCATGGTCACAACATTTACGTTCTGCTCAAGACTTTATGAAAGTTGGTGATGAAGTAGAAGCTATAATCCTTACTTTGGATCGCGATGAGCGTAAAATGTCTTTAGGTATTAAACAACTTAAAGAAGACCCATGGGAAAACATTGATCAAAAATATTCTGTTGGTTCACAACATACAGCTAAAGTGCGTAACTTTACAAACTTTGGTATCTTCGTGGAAATTGAAGAAGGAGTTGACGGATTAATACATATTTCAGATTTATCTTGGACTAAGAAAATTAAGCATCCATCAGAGTTTACTGAACTAGGTGCTGATATTGAAGTAATGGTTCTTGAAATCGATAAAGAAAATCGTCGTTTAAGCTTAGGACATAAACAACTTGAGGAAAATCCTTGGGAAGTATTTGAGTCTGTATTTACAGTAGGTTCTGTTCATGAAGGAACTGTTGTAGAGGTTATGGACAAAGGTGCAGTAATTTCACTTCCTTATGGAGTTGAAGGTTTTGCAACACCTAAGCACTTAGTTAAAGAAGACGGTGCTCAAGCTCAATTAGATGAAAAATTAGACTTTAAAGTTATAGAGTTTAATAAAGATGCTAAGCGTATCATTTTATCACATAGTCGTATTTTTGAAGATGAGGCAAAAGTTGAAGAGAAAAAGGCAGCTCCTCGTAAAGAAGAGTCTAAACCAGCTCCTTCACAGTCAGCAGCTTCTACTACAACGCTAGGAGATTTAGATGCTTTAGCTGAATTAAAAGAAAAACTTGAAGGTAAAGAATAATAAATTCTTCCTTTAATGAAATACAAAGAGCATATCTTAGGATATGCTCTTTTTTTATTACCTTTACATAGAAGAGAATTTACAATAAATATGAAATTTGATATCCATATATTAGGCTGTGGATCAGCTGTTCCAACGTCACGACATCTTTTGTCATCTCAAGTTATTAATATTCGAGAAAAACTATTTATGATTGATTGTGGTGAAGGAACCCAGTTTCAATTGAGAAAATCGCGCTTGAAATTCTCTCGGTTGAATAGAATTTTTATATCTCATTTACATGGTGATCATTTTTTTGGACTTTTTGGTTTAATCTCTACCTTTGGATTGTTAGGTAGAACAGCTGATATGCATATATACTCTCCTGTGGGATTAAAGAAAACATTAGGTCCTGTATTTGATGTTTTTTGTGCTAACTTATCTTATAAGTTATTCTTTCATGAATTTGATGTTGTAGAGCCTGTTCTATTATATGAAGATCGTTCGGTTAAAATCACAACGATTCCTTTAAATCACAGAATGCCATGTTGTGGTTTCTTATTTAATGAAAAACCCCGACCTGCACATATTTTAAGAGAGGAAATTGATTTTCATAAAATTCCTGTATATGAGATTAATAGAATAAAGAATGGAGCTGATTATATAAAGGAAGATGGGACAGTAATACCTCATGAGAAACTAACTACTCCATCAACACCACCTAGAAGTTATGCCTATTGTTCTGATACTGCTTTTCATCCACCAATAATTGATTTAATTAAAGGAATTGATTTACTTTACCATGAATCTACTTTTGGTGAAGATCAAAGAAAAAGAGCAGATGAAACGTTTCATAGTACTGCAAGAGATGCAGCTAGAATAGCAAAAAAAGCAGCTGTGGATCAATTGTTAATTGGTCATTTCTCTGCAAGATATACTGATGAGACAGTTCTTTTAAATGAAGCTAAGGAAGTATTTCCCAACACATTATTAGCCTATGAGCAATTATGTATTTCTTTATAAAAGATAACGGATTGTTAGTAGACAATAGATAATAGACAATAGACAATTAGAGTAGAAACTAATTAGTCATCTAACCAGAAAGTGATATAAATTTATATATTATATAGTAGATATAGGATGCAGTCTTACGATGAAGAGAAAGTAATAGAACTATTGTCAAATCCCGAAACCGTTCGGAAAGGATTTGAATGGATAGTTAATCAATATAGCGAACAGTTGTATTGGCAGATTCGTCGTATAGTGTTAATTCATGAAGATGCAGATGATGTATTGCAAAATACATTTATTAAGGCTTGGAATTATATTGGCAGTTTTAGGGGAGATGCTAAGCTTTCAACCTGGCTTTATCGAATAGCTTATAATGAAAGTATTACTTTTCTGAATAATTCGAAAGAGCAGTTAAGGAAGGTTGAAATTGATGACCCTGATAATCTTATAATTAATAGATTAGAAAGTGATGTTTATTTTTCTGGTGATAAAATTCAAATACATTTGCAAAAAGCAGTATTAGAATTACCAGAGAAACAACGCGAGGTTTTCCGACTAAGATATTATGACGAATTACCTTATGAGGATATTTCTGAGTTAACAGGAACTACGGTAGGGGGGTTGAAAGCCTCTTATCATCATGCAGTGAAGAAGATTGAGAAGTATTTTGAGGAGTTAGATTAAACCTTTTGTTATTTATGTAGTCTAATAGTTAGAGAACAAGTGTTATTATGAGAGAAGGTAAAAAAATAAGAGAGCGAGTAGGGCATCAAAACTCATTTGATGTTCCGAATGGATACTTTGAACACTTGCCTGAACGTATAATGAGTGTATTACCTGATGAGGATAAGGCATTTGCTACTGAAAAAGTATCCTTGTGGTTAAAGGTTAGGCCTTGGGTGTATATGGCAGCATTATTTGTTGGTGCTGCACTAATTATTCGTGTGGCTTCGGGAAATCATGGAGCTAATAATAAGGATGCATCTTATGCATATGAAGAGGTGATTTCGGATGAGTATTTAGATATCTCTTTGGAGAAAGCTCAAATGGGAGATTATGCATTGTATGTATATTTGACTGAAAATGGAGGTAATTAATAAAAATTAAGCACAATGAAAAAAACATTATTGCTGATAACATTTATTTTAGGGTGTATACCTTTGTTGTTAGGAAACAATTGTGGATTAAATCAGCGAATGTCTCCTGAAGAGTTTAGGGAAAAACAACAATCGTTTATGGCGAAAGAGGCAGGGTTAACTAAAAAAGAAGCCTCTGCATTTTTTCCTGTATTCTTTGAGCTTCAAGAGAAAAAGGCATCGTTAAATAGAAAAGCTCATTTAGTATTTAAGCGAGGTGAAAATGTTGCTTTGACTGAAAAAGACTATAAAATTCTTCTAGATGAACTTCAGGATATCCGTTCTAAGCAAATGGAATTGGAATCTGTTTATTATAAAAAGTTTGTGGAAATATTGAGCTATGAGAAGCTTTATAAACTTCAACAAGCGGAAACTACCTTCCATAGGCAGTTGTTACGTGGTGTACACAGAAAGGGAAGAGGCAGGCAATAGCTATTTATTTGATATAGATTAAAGCAGACTAACTTATTACTCAATTGTAATAATAGTCTGCTTTTTTTATGTCTATGTTTTTACAATTTATAAAATTGTGAATTCATTGAGGTTAAAATAGTTATCTTTTATTCTATTTTGATATACCTAATAAAAGATAATTTAATTTGTTAATCTAGCCTTTTTTGCGAATCTGTTTAGTATGTTTGTTTTAGATTTTAAAATATTTGATTTTAATGTTGTTATATATTAAATAAAGTGGTAATATCGTAGTGTTATTAGTTGGACCTATTATTTAATAAAGGATATTATCTAAAATGATTAAACATTTTATATTAATTGGATTGTTTTTTTTACTTCTGTTTTTTCAGTTAAAAACTGAAAAGACAGAAGTTGATGTATTAATAGTTGGTGGAGGGACAAGTGGTATATCAGCAGGTATATCCTCGGCTAGATTGGGAGTTTCTACTCTTATTTTAGAAGAATATTCT
>JAAYSY010000150.1 GCA_012518235.1 Bacteroidales bacterium | reverse complement strand
TCCATGTAAAACTATATCCAAATAAGACTATATTCTCTGGATTAAAGCTTCCATCGGTTTCATATTTTACTACAATATCTTCTATGGCTTCATTTGGAATTTCTGTGTCTATTAAGTAAAGGTGCTTGTCTATAAAATATCCTTTGTAACCAGATAAGTCCAATTCTGCTGGTTCAACAGTTAAACCATAACCATCTCTTACAAGCCATGTACTAAGTATTGTGGGCTTGCCAAATTCATCAAGCAGGGTTTTATCTGCGAACATTTTATTTTCATCTGGGTCAAAATTTTCTATTTTATCTAAGGTATTAGGGGTAGGCTCTTGAAGAATGAAATGTTTAAAGCCTAGATCTGCTTCTGTATCTGGGTTTTCTTCTTTTATCTTATTAGCTACACGAACTATTCGGTCAATTCCAAGTTGATCTAAAGTATGAGGCTTATTAATACTATCCAAAAATCTAATTAACTTCTCTGCATTCTGTTTATCTTCGCCTGTTGATTTTTCATATCTTTCATCAATATTTTCAGGTAACTGAATTAAAATGTATTTGTATCTTTTGTTCGATAAATTACTGCGTAAAACAGCTTCTGCAGTTGTAGCGGATCCAGAGAAGAAATCGCATACAATCATGTCTTCTTGTTGTAAGGATGCAAGTAGTTTCATTATTAGTAAAACAGGTTTTGGATAATTTATTAATGACTGCTGTCCAAAAAGTAGTCTCTGTTCTTCATCAGCATCTTCATTTGAACCCCATCCACTCATATGTAGGTTATTGTAATCAAAATCATATGAATAACCCACTTCTTGTTCTTCGCCTTTTCGTAGCAGCAAATCTTTTAAAGCTTTATATCTAGGCTCTTTTACGATTCTACGTAAATATAAATCACGTGTAATATATAACTCTTTTTTAGAAGCATACTCATTCATTGAATCTTGGCTATATCGCCAATTTCCCTCAATAACAAGTTCTTGGGCTAATATTCCTTCCTCAATGACTAAGTCCGAATGTAAAACTAAGTTCATCGTAGTATCAGAAATTACTTCCCCTTTTTTTAGAAAAAAGTCTTTTTCTCTGTATTTACTTTCAATTCCTGCAGGTATTACCCTTATATCGCGTCCATTAGATGCATTAACGCAAGGATAAGTTTCAACTTCACTATTTATTTCTCCAATTAACCCACCAAACGAGTCATGTTTTTTCGAATACACAAGAATACTTTCTTTTATATTTGTAATGTTACTAGCTAAAAATGAACCTTTTTTCTTTTTTTCCCATATTAGCTCCGATATAAAATTCTCTTCACCAAACACGTCATCACAAATAAGTTTTAAGTTATGACATTCATTATCATCAATACTTATAAAGATAACTCCATCCTCTGATAATAAATCTCTAGCTAAAACTAATCTAGGATACATAAACATAAGCCATGCAGAATGGGAAGCAGAACCTCGCTTTGTGAGGTCAAGAATACGTTCGGCTTGCTCTTCACTTATACTTAACTTTTCTGAAAGACTATCAACGGTAAAATCAAAATTATCATTATATACAAAACCATCAGTACCAGTATTATATGGAGGATCTATGT
>JAAYSY010000149.1 GCA_012518235.1 Bacteroidales bacterium | reverse complement strand
TATGCTATTTTTTCTTGGGTTTTTAGGTCTGGAATTTGAATCTTAATATTTTTGAAATCTTCTATTCCAACAGCTGGATATGCTGCTCCTTTCGCAATTTGGCTTATATGGTCTACAAAACTATTGGTAATAGAAAGATAATATATATAGTCTATTGAAGTACCTGTTTTTTTAGATAAAACTACAAACCCTGTAGATGCAATAATATTATTTGGAATATTATTACCAAATTTATAATACGCACTTAAGTTTGGTCTAACAGTAGAATAAATTATATCTCCTTCCTTTACTACCCTTCTTGCTATGCTTGGTGCATCCTTGAAGTTATACTTGGTAAATCCCTTTAATATTCCAGATTCAACAGAAGATATATCTACATATAATATTTTACCTTCAAAAGTATTTTTAATATTTTCTTTATTAATATTTACAACATCACCCAATCTAACCTCAGACCAAGTAGTTTCTTTTAAATCATCCCATGTTAAATTTTCTAAATCCCCCCATTTACTCATACTCAATCACCAATTTATCCAAGTTCCTCTCTATCTTCTTTTTTAATTCCTTAGCTTCTTCATTTAACCTTTTAAACTCATCATTTAGTCCCACTAATTCTTCTTTAAATTCTTCTGCTGTCATACCATCGTCTTCTATAACTACCCCTACATACCTACCAGGATTTAATGAATAGTCTTGGTCTATTATTCCATCTTCTCCTTCGAGTTTTGCTACTTTACAAAGACCAATTACATCTTCATATTTACCTTCAGGGAATCTTTCTTGAAGCCAGTTTATTTGTTTTTGAAAATATTGTTTATCTTCTTCACTTTCTGCTTTATCTCTAGAGTTTTCATATTCTTTTATAAGTTCATAAAAGCTTTCCCTATCTCCTTCATAAAGTCTGGTTATAATGGATAGGTTTTTAATTTGTTCATCTGAAAATTTCCTAAGGGCCCTATCTACTTGGGTAAATATATTTCTTGCATCTATAAAAAGAATTTCATCTTTTCTCTCTTTTCCTTTATCAAAAAACCAAAGGGTAGCTGGAAGGGTTACTGTTATAAACATATTTGAAGGAAGGGCTACCATTTGAGATATTACTCCATCTTCTATCAAGGCTTTTCTTATGTCCTTTTCACTGTGTCCTGCATCAGATGCAGAGTTAGCCATTACAAGGGCTGCTCTTCCATTTTCATTTAAGGCAGTTGCAAATTGATTTATCCAAAGATAGTTTGCATTGGGAACTGTGGGTTTTTTACTCTTAGTTTGTGGGACTCCATAATGATTAAATCTTTTTTGGTCATTTACCAAATCAAGCTCTACATTGTCTACATTAAATGGCGGGTTTGCCATTACATAGTCAAAGTTCCCAAATGAACTATGAGGATCTGCATAGTAAGAGTTAGCTTCTATTATATCGCCTCTTATATTATTTAAAAACAAGTTCATCTTAGCCAGATTTGCTGTTTCTCCAGTTCTCTCAACTCCATAGGCCCTTAAATTTATAGAATGATTTTCTCCATGCTTTTCTTTTTATCTTTTGGCATAGTGAGCAGCCTGTACAAACATACCTCCAGAACCACATGCTGGATCTATCTTCTTACCGTCTTTGATACAATTTAGCAAGGTGAATTTATCTATTGGTAGATTTGATTTAGCAAGAAAGCCCTTATATCAAGGGCTTTTGCTAATGCTAAACTAAAAGTGTACCAGTTATAGCAGCCTGCTAAACAAAAAGTGTACCACCTCAACACAAAAACCCTATACAATGAAGATTGTCAAAAAATCGTTGTATTGGGGGAAATAAAGGT
>JAAYSY010000148.1 GCA_012518235.1 Bacteroidales bacterium | reverse complement strand
ACCTCTAAGTTTACAGGACCACTTATTAAAGTCACCTCAGCTCCTCTTGCTACACATGCTTCAGCTAAAGCATAACCCATCTTACCCGAAGAATAATTACCAATAAAACGAACAGGATCAATTTTCTCGTAAGTAGGACCAGCTGTTATAAGTATTTTTTTTCCTTTAAGAGTGGCTTGTTTTGAAAAAAAACGCTCCAGATGATTGATCAGCTCATCGGGTTCCTCCATTCTACCCTTCCCCACTAAATGGCTTGCTAACTCACCAGAAGTAGGTTCAATTATTATATTTCCATATGAACTTAATATATCCATATTCTTCTTTGTAGAAGGATGTGCAAACATATCTAAATCCATAGCAGGTGCTATAAAAACAGGAGCTTTCATTGAAAGATAAGTAGTTATTAGCATATTGTCAGCAATACCATGCGCCATTTTTCCAAGCGTAGCAGCGGTAGCTGGAGCAATAAGCATAGCATCAGCCCATAAACCGATATCTACGTGACTATTCCAAGTACCATCTCGCTGTGCAAAAAACTCACTAATAACGGGCTTACTAGTCAAAGCAGATAAAGTAATAGGTGTAATAAACTCTTTCCCTGAAGGAGTAATTACAACTTGAACTTCAGCTCCTTTTTTTACTAAACCTCTAATAATATAACAAGCCTTATAAGCTGCAATACTACCTGTAATACCCAGTACTATTTTTTTACCCTTCAACATCTATACTAAGCTTTCTAAAGTTACTTATTTGTTAGTGAACGCAAACGAATTTTTGTTAGCATTGCTTTTGTGTTCAAAGTAAAATCACTATTCAAAATCCAATTGAAGTAACCAGGGTCTTTTTCTAACACCTCTGTAACAGGTACTCCTTTGTATTTTCCAAAATTAAAAATCTCCACATCATTTTCATCATAAATCATACGACCTGCAAAATCCACATTTCTATTATAGGATGAAAACTCTGCTAAAAACTCCATATCATTCTCCAAGTCTGGATAATAATCGAGTTGAGCTTTTAGTACTTCATAAGTAGCACGTGTGTCTGCTTCTGCTGAATGTGCATCTGTAAGCTCTTTATCACAATAAAACTTATAGGCAGCTTCTAATGTCCGTTGTTCCATTTTGTGGAAAATCACTTGAACATCAATAAATTTACGACGACTCATATCAATATCTACGTCTGCACGAAGAAATTCTTCAGCTAAAACTGGTATATCAAACCGTATGGAGTTAAATCCTGCTAAATCAGCTCCTTCTATATCTTTGGCTATATTTTTAGCCACTTCCTTAAAGGTTGGACAATCCACTATATCCTCATCATAAATTCCATGAATCTTAGATGATTCCTCTGGAATAGGCATTTCTGGGTTTATCCGCATTGTTTTAGTTTCCTCATTTCCATTTGGATAAACCTTTATATAACTAATCTCAACTATACGATCTGAGTTTATATTGGTTCCTGTTGTTTCTAAGTCAAAGAAAACAATAGGATTTTTTAAATTTAATTTCATATATAATCTTTCTGCTGATATTCAGCTTTTAATCATTTAACATCATAGGCATAAGTAACATCAATATATTCTTTCCGTCTTCTTGCTCTGTAGGAAAAATAACTCCTGCTCTAGAAGGATCGGCAAGTTCCATAATAATTTCATCCGATGAAATATTATTCAATATATCTATTAAGAAAGTAGACTTAAATCCTATACTCATAGGAGTTCCTTCGTATTGACAGCTTTGAACTTCTTCTGCCGAAGTTGAAAAATCTATATCTTGAGCCGATATTTTTACTTCATTGTTTTCTAAGTGTAACTTAATTAAGCTACTAGCCTGAGATGAAAATATAGACACACGACGCAAAGCTCCAATAAATAATTGACGATCAATTATTATTTTAAAAGGATTGTTTTGAGGTATAACCGAGTTATAATTAGGATATCTACCTTCTATTAATCGACAAACTAATCTAAAGTCTTTCAATAGAAATACCGCATTCCGTTCATCAAAACTAATTGTTACAGCATCATGCTCTTTTGTTAATATATTACGTAATAAATTGGCTGGTTTTTTAGGCAAAATAAATGCTGAACGCTCACCTTGTGATGGAGTATCCACTTGATAACGAACTAACTTATGTCCATCTGATGCAACTAAAGTTATATTAGATTCAGTAATATCAAAATAAACACCATTCATTACTGGGCGAAGTTCATCATCAGCAGTTGCAAAAACAGTACGATTAAATCCATCCAAAAGAACATCAGGTTCCATTGTTAATTCAACCATTTTATCTTCATTCAACTCAACTAGCTGAGGAAAATCCTCTGCATTTTGTCCCATTAAACTATATTGTCCGTTTTGATATTGTACAGTTATTTCTAATGTTTCCAAACTAATTTCAAACGTTAGTGGTTGTTCAGGCACCTCTTTCAACGCATCTAAAATAGTTTTTGCATTAATAGCAAAATCCCCATCTGTGCTACTTTGATTAACTTCTACTGAGGTTACCATTGTGGTTTCGCCATCAGATGCAGTTATGGATAACGTACTATCTTTCATTTGAAACAAAAAGCAGTCTAGTATGGGTAAAGTGTTTTTAGCATTAATAACACGACCTACAGCTTGCAAATGACTAAAGAGCGAAGTGCTCGAAACTATAAATTTCATATATTAAACTTTTTATGGGTTTTAGATTTTATCTCTATACAAAGTTAAGAAAAAAGATTCTCCTATCGTAATCTTTACGAACTAAAAATACCTCCCCTCTTTTTCTATAGAATCACTAAAAAAATTGTAACTTCGCAGGGAATAAATCAATTAGAATAGAATGGAATTTACAGGTAAAATTATTGCGGTACTCCCCCCTAAAAGTGGAGTTTCAAAGTCAACAGGAAATGAGTGGAAACTACAAGAATATGTTATTGAAAACGATGATCAATATCCAAAAAAAATGTGTTTTACAGTCTTTGGAGAAGACAAACTACAAGAATTCAACATCGAAATGGGAGATGAATTAACTATCTCATTCGACATTGATGCACGACAATGGAACGATCGTTGGTTTAATAGTATAAAAGCTTGGCGTGTGGAAAGAGTACAAGCAGGTGCATCTAATGCTCCTGACTTTCCAGGTGCTCCAGTTCCACCACCAGCTCCTGGTTCTACTCCTGAGTTTAATCCAGGTGACGATACGGATGACTTACCTTTTTAGTCCAAATCCATATTTCAATATATAAACAAGAAAAGACATGCAAAAATAACTAGTTTATTGCATGTCTTTTTTCATTTTAATATATATCATTACACTATACCCTAAAGCTCATACTCTAGATGACTAGGACATATGACCCTTATGACTAGGGCAAGCAGTATGGATGACTAGGGCATAGTATATGGATAGTTTAGGATAGTCTGCAATCATTAAAACCACTCACTATATGCAATTAATTATCACTGGAATATAAGAACTGCATTGTAAAAAACAGTTCTTCTTTTTCAATAGCTAATTGGTAAATTAACTTAAAGTATTTGAAAAAATCAGCCCTAGAATATACTACCGAGGGCAAAGATATACCTCTGACACTTTCATTGATCCTCAATAGTTTAGAGAAGTCCATAATACCCTCCATTTGATAGTTTTCTTTTAATTCCAACTGAGATAACGTATTAGAAAAATCATCTAAAGTATTTCCACTAGTAACACTTTTCAGATAAGAAATAAGATTACTTTTTTTATTAGATATCAATAAACAATCATTATAAACGGTTGCAATGTTACCTAAACCAGAAGTATCCATTCTACTAAATGAAGAAAAAACATCGTTAATAGGTAAAGGGAAAAAAGTATACCTCACACCTTTAATTACTTCTGAACTCACTCTTAGAGGTGTACCACTACTACCTTTAGTGATAGTTTTCAAAGTCAATTTTTCAATTTCCTTTGCTAATTTTTCAGCTTGAGACAAATGAAATGCTAAAACTATAGTATTCGCATCGGACGATAAAGTGTCTTCAAATTGAAAAGTAAATATATCTTTTCCAATATGCTGTGCCAACAATTCCTGTAGCATTAAAGTATAGGTGTTTCGTTGTTCTAAATTAAGTGTGTCTGAACCTATTTCGCTCCAACTTTTTTTGTTATAATCGAATATAGCCTGGATATTACCTGTAGCATATTGAGTTAGATAGTTCGTACCTTTAGGTAATATAGAATAGGGCCTATCTTGTATTGCATTCTGAAGTTTTAATACATGATTTAACGAACTTAATTCTTCATTTAATGTAGCTACCCCTTTAAGAAAATAACCTTTAGGACTAAACTTAAAATCAAAAGCCATCCAATCTGTAATATCTTTAGAAAAATTCACCTCTCTACCAAAATGTAAATCATCCATTTTTAGGAGTAGCGAAGAAGGATTCTGTATTGTCTCAATACAATTTGCATAAAATGATTCATCCTGATATAAAGAAGTGTTATTTAACATCGCATCGATAGCATCTTCAATCAATCTTTTTTGAAAACTCACAATAAAAAACTTAGGAGTTATATAAAAAGATAAAAACTCTCCTGTTTCTAATGTATAAATCCGAATTTCCTCTCCTTTATACATAAACATTTTATATGGAAAAGAACCAGATACTTCTTGCTGAACAAATTGCTTTAAAACTTTGAAACTTCTTTTATTTAAGTTACAATAAAAAACCTGATCAAGTAATCCATAAGGCTCATGAAAGCTTACAAGTATATTTTTCATTTCCTGCCCTACTTTTGTCTGTAATTCTGGAGATAATGTAGCAAAAAACTTATTCGTTAACTCTAGCAACTTAGAGTTTGAAACTCTGATTTTATTATTATTAACCGAATCAGCTTCATTTATTCTTAATATCACTCGATCCATTTCACTTGTAGAAAAAACCACCTTAGTGTCTTGAGGAATAAGAGAATATAGATTAAAAACTCGATCGTATTCCGCATCTAAAATGCCACGATAAAAAAACAAGCTTAATAGTAGGAATACAGAAATAACAACAACTATTAAAGTCTTTATTACTTTATTTCTTGAAGCCATATTTGAGGTTCTATCTATTTATATTGCACAAATTAGCACATTTTAAGATAAAGAAAAATCATATAAGGTAAAAGAATTTTATTTTATATTAATTCTAAATTATCATAAGCTAAGAAAACATTAGAAGGTAACTTTTTCTCTACTTCAAGATGTAACCCCATATCATGACTCATATGAATTAGGTAAGTCTTTTTAGCCTTTACACGTTCAGAGAAAACTAATGCCTCTTGTAACGTTTGATGGGAGATGTGTTTTTCCTCACGAAGTGCATTAATTATCAAAACTCTAACCCCTTTTAATAAATTATAGGTTTCTTCTGGTGCATACAGCATATCGGTTATATACGCCACATCGTTTAATTTGTATCCTAAAATGGGTAAACGACCATGAATAACACGTAAAGGAGTTATTGTAATATCCCCAATAGTAAAATTCTTACCTGGTTCAATACCATTCAACTCTATCCGAGGTACTCCTTCATATCTTTTTTCCGCAAAACAATAAGGTATTCTAGTATAAATGCGATCACAGACATAATCCTCAGCATATACTTGTACCTTACCAAAACGAGAATAAGAACGTAAATCATCTAGTCCACCCACATGATCATAATGTTCATGCGTTAAAAGCACCGCATCAAGAGGTGCAAATGGCACTTTTAATATTTGCTGTCTAAAATCAGGACCACAATCAATTAGTATTTTTGTTTTATAGGTGGAAAAATAAGCAGATGATCTCAAACGATTATCTCTACTATCACAAGATTTACATACTGAACACTGACAACCTATTTGAGGTATGCCTGTTGAAGTACCTGTTCCTAAAAAACGAATTTTCATATGCTATCACTCCCAATATAATTCACCTCTGGTTTTAAGATTACTCCAAATTTATTTTTTACAGATGATCGAATAGCCTCTGCTAACTCATAAATATCTTTTCCTGTAGCCTTGCCATGATTAACCAAAACCAAAGCTTGTTTTGAATAGACCCCTGCATCACCTATACGTTTCCCTTTCCAGCCGCATTGATCTATCATCCAGGCCGCAGGAATTTTATATTTAGCTTGAGATAATTCATAATAAGGGATTTCGGGGTATAAAGACTTCAATTCTTCAAACTTCAATTTCGAAACAATAGGATTCATAAAAAAACTACCTCCATTTCCTATATGACAAGGATTAGGCAATTTTTCTTCTCTTATAGCAATAATAGCATTACGCACTGTACTTAAATCTACTTCAGTATGTTTTAATAACTCTTTACGAACACTGCCATAGTCTAAGTGATATTGTTCTATTTTACTTAATTTTAATATCACTCGAGTAATAAAAATGTGTTTATTTTCCACTTTTTTGAATCTACTGTATCGATAAGCATATTCACAATCAGCAACGGAATATGTTTTGCGTTGTCCCATTATATCCACCGTCTCCACAGCATAAATCAAATCTTTAATTTCCACACCGTACGCCCCAATATTTTGAACTGCCGCTGCACCTACTTCACCAGGTATTAATGAAAGATTTTCTGCACCATACCATAACTTTTCTACGCAATGAGCTACAAAATCATCCCAACTCATACCAGCTCCAACACGTACAAGCACATAGTCATCCAACTCACTAATAACTTCTACCCCTTGAATAGCTG
The DNA here is from genome assembly GCA_012518235.1 of Bacteroidales bacterium. GTDB lineage: Bacteria > Bacteroidota > Bacteroidia > Bacteroidales > Bacteroidaceae > Bacteroides_E. The sequence goes on along the minus strand of JAAYSY010000148.1, from coordinate 6,609 downwards.
AGTGTAGAACCATGCCTTGATAATCATTTAAAAAAAGAAGGTTACTCCCCTCTCCAATATGTAAAAATGTTTTTTTTAGTTTTCCACTTTGTAAAAAATCAATGAGTTCATCCTCACTATTATACTCTACAAAATGTTTCGCACAAACATCAATTTTAAAAGTATTATGTTCTAACAAAGAATAATCCTTTTTCTCTATCATTCTTTTATTTTTTCAATAATTTGTAATTTAAATACTCGTATCCTCAAACTTATACAGCTTCCATTTGCCACCATTATTTGCAAAAAATAAGGCGTTAAAAAATCCATTCCCAATACCTCTCAAAACCACTATTTTATGCTTAGAAAAATCATTAACTTCTTGTCCATAATTTATATTAAATAATCGACCTTTAGGTAAAGGAGGTTTAAACGCAAACCACTGGCCAGACTCTAGTTGTGTTTCCAAAATGGAAAACTCATCATCAGGATCTATTGTAACAAAATCTAAGGGTTGCTTAATTCGCTGAGCTTGAAAAATACTATCACTAGTAAATTGAGCAAAAAAATCAAAAAACTCCTCCTCATTATCCTTTTCCATTTCTCGCATATTTATAGCTTCAAGGAACCATAATTCGTTTATCTTTTCAAAATAATACCTTTTTACCTTGTGCTCATCTAACAAGTACCACTCTAACTGGATAGATTTTGAGGAGAAAACATCTACCTCATCCATCGATTTTTCGCTATCAAACAATAGAGTGTAAAATGTATCATTAACAAATAGACTATCGTGTTTCCACTCCTCTTTTTTTATTCGAACTACTCCATCCCCATCATAGTATGGTAATGGAAAAATAATTCGCTTTAACTGTAAAGTTGGATTCGAAGCAAAAGAATAGATAAAATCATCAAAGGTTCCATCGGTCTCTTCAGGAAGTGTATCTCCTATTAAAAACTCATATAACTCTTTTTGTCTCTCTTGTTCTTTTTCTGTTAAAGTGTCTTTTTCTGTTTTTAGAGTATAGGTGAATTTAGTTGAAGATGACTTTTTAGAGCGTCCTCCACAACCTAATAAAAGAATTAAAGAAAATACAATTATTATAAAACTCCTCATTTGTACTACCAAGATAAGAATAAATTTAGTGACTTATATATTCTTTCATAAAAAACAGTTTTTTAACCCTTAAGACAAATAAATATTAATCCTTCTTTCTCTTAATTTGAGAATTTAACACTCGATAAGATGCAAAGTTAAACACTTTTTTGCATCTTAATGCAAGATGATTGTTGTTTATTCGGAGAAAAAGAGTGTTATTTGCTATAAAATAAATTACCATGATTACTTTCTCTAATGCTAAAATAAATATAGGTTTAAGCATCGTTTCTAAGCGTACTGATGGTTATCATAATTTAGAAACTGTATTTTATCCTATTCCCATTACCGATGTACTAGAAATATACAACTCAAAAAACAAAGATAAGTCCATCTCATTACATGTCTTTGGAAATAATATACCTGGAGAATTTTCAGAAAACCTAATTGTTAAAGCCTACAATTTACTATCTAAGGATTTTAACTTAACTCCCATTGATGTGTTCCTTAGCAAAAAAATCCCATCAGGCTCTGGCTTAGGGGGAGGTTCTTCTAACGCAGCCTGTATGATTAAAAGTCTAAACTCTTTTTTTAACTTAAACCTATCAGCTAAAAGAATGGAAGAATATGCAACTCAATTAGGTGCAGATTGTCCTTTCTTTATTCAAAATAAACCTGTTTTTGCCGAAGGTATCGGTGAATTATTTACTCCTATCAATTTATCATTAAAAGGACATACTTTGCTTGTTATTAAACCTAAACTATTTATCTCAACTCAAGAGGCCTTCAGTAGAATTCAACCTAAAAAGCCTTTGTATCCCCTTCTAGATTGTATTCAACTCCCAATCAATCGATGGGAAAAATATATTACCAATGATTTCGAGAAACACTTATTTGTTACTTATCCAGAACTCCAAAGTATAAAAGACTTCTTATACAACTCTGGTGCACTGTATGCAGCAATGAGCGGTTCGGGTCCTTCAATTTATGGAATTTTCAATAAAGAAGATGCACTTCCTGACTTATCAGCATTCACCGAATATTATCGTTGTAACTTATAAATAAAAACGGTACTTCGATAGAGTTCGAAGTACCGCTTAACACAAACACAAAATAAAACACGACAAAACTACTATGTGGATTCTACAAGGTAAAACCTATTGATGTGCAACATAATAACAATTAATATAGCACGTTTTACAATGCAATTGTTATGTTATCCACAAAATAGAAACAGCTGTTTATTCTGAATTGTTCGTATTATCTTTATTTTTAACTTTTTATGCTATTGCACTCCCTTTTCTCTTAATTTTTGTTGCCAATTCCAAGCCGATTGAAGTGTATCTTCTATACTCGTTTCAGCTTTCCACCCCAATTCATTATTAGCATGTTCTGGATTAGCCCAAACTTGTTCTATATCTCCAGCTCTACGTTCAGTTATTTCGTAGTTTAACTTAACACCCGTTGCTTTTTCAAATGCATTTATTAATTCTAAAACAGAAAGACCTGTTCCTGTACCTATATTAAACACCTCAACAGCTTCTTTTTGTTTCCCTTTTAGAATTCTATCAATAGAAACAACATGTGCTTTAGCTAAATCTACTACATTAATAAAATCACGAATACACGATCCATCGGGAGTATTATAATCGTTACCAAACACACTTAGTTTCTTACGTATTCCCATAGCAGTCTGTGTTATATAAGGCACTAGATTTTGAGGAACTCCTAATGGCAACTCTCCTATTAAACCAGATGGATGAGCACCAATCGGATTAAAATAACGCAACAAAATAGATTTTATAGGTGATCCAGATTTTACAGTATCTTGAATAATCTCTTCATTTATTTGTTTAGTGTTTCCATAAGGAGATTCAGCTACTTTAATAGGTGCTTCTTCGGTTACAGGTAATTGATCTGGCTGACCATACACAGTACATGAAGAAGAGAAAACAATACCCTCTACACCAAACTTAGGCATCAGTTCCAATAAGTTAATTAAAGAAACTAGATTATTTCGATAATACAATAAAGGTTTTTCTACAGATTCACCCACGGCTTTACTAGCTGCAAAATGAATAATTGCTTTTATACCCTTATGTTTTTCAAAAAATTGCTGTAACCCATTAAAGTCTAAACAATCTAACTTTTGAAATAAAGGTCTAACTCCCGAAACTTTCTCTATGTTATCAACTACATCGGCACTCGAATTAGAGAGATTATCAATAATAAGAACCTCATACCCACTATTTTGTAATTCAACAACCGTATGAGAACCTATATAACCTGTGCCTCCAGTTACTAAAATTTTTTCTTTCATTTTATATATGTTTGTGTGATATTCCCAACAAAAATAACAAAAATAAACATGAGGGACACGTTTATCTCCACTAAAAAAAAGTAATAACTAGTCATTTTATCTATTAGTACCCTAATGCTTTATCTAAAATACAGACTAACAAAACTGATTACACTTCATTTAAAACAAAAAATGAGGCTGCACATTAAAAGCACAACCCCATTTCTATATCATTATGAAAGAATTTATACGATTCCTGAAAAACCCATAAATGCCATAGCTAACAATCCAGCCGTTATTAAAGCAATAGGTGTACCTTGCATACCTTTAGGTATATTAGATAAGCTCATTTGCTCTCTAATTCCAGCAAAAAGGACCAATGCTAAAGCAAATCCTAAAGCTGTAGAAAAAGCATAAACTACACCAGTTAATAAATTAAAGTCTTTTTGAATTACTAAAATTGCAACTCCTAAAATACAACAGTTGGTTGTTATTAACGGTAGAAAAACACCTAAAGCTTGATACAATGAAGGTGAAACTTTTTTAAGTATAATTTCAACCATTTGTACTAAACCTGCAATCACTAATATAAAGGCAATAGTCTGTAAATAACCTAAACCAAATGCATCCAGAACAAACTTCTGCAACAAAAAGGTTACGATTGTTGCTATAGTTAAAACAAATGCTACTGCAGCACCCATTCCTAGTGCAGTTTCTACTTTTTTAGAAACACCTAAAAAAGGACATATTCCTAAAAATTGTGACAACACGATGTTGTTCACAAAAATTGCTGATATAAATATTAATAAATATTCCATACTATTCTAGATTATGCTTTTTTAAATTTGTTTATGATAGCTATTAAATAGCCTAATGCTATAAAAGCACCGGGTGCTAAAACAAACAGTAACATTCCATAATGTTCTGGAAATACCACAATTTCAAATATTTTTCCTGTCCCTAACAACTCTCTTACTGACCCTAGCAAAGTTAAAGCTAAAGTAAAACCTAACCCCATACCTAATCCATCAAATAGAGAAGATAAAGGCGTGTTTTTTGCAGCAAAAGATTCTGCTCTACCCAGAACGATACAATTCACTACAATTAAGGGAATAAATAAACCCAATGTAGAATATAATGCTGGTACATATGCTTGCATAGCCATCTGTAATAATGTAACAAAAGAGGCTATAATAACAATATATGATGGGATTCGAACTGCATCCGGAATGATGTTTTTCACTAATGAAATGACTACGTTAGAACAAACCAGTACAAAAAGAGTAGCTAACCCCATGCCTAATCCATTCATAGCCGAAGATGTTGTACCCAATGTAGGACACATTCCTAAGAGGAGTACAAAAATAGGATTCTCTTTAATAATCCCGTTCATCAAAACTTTTAAATTATTCATACTAATTACTCCTTATTTTCTGTTGCTGTTATTTCACTATCTATTGCAGATTCAGTTGCTCCTGACACTCCTTCTACCTCTCCTGTTAAGTAAGCTTTATAAGCAGCGTTAACTGCATTTAAAAAAGCTCGAGTAGTAATGGTTGATGCTGTAATAGAATTAACCTCTCCTCCATCTTTATCTACTGATAAAGGTTTATCTCCTGGATTTTGACCTATAATATCGCCTGGTTCTCCTTTTTTGAACCACACATCCGCTTTAGAACCCAATCCTGGTGTCTCAGCATGTGATAATAACGAATAATCATAAATTTTCCCTTCCGAGTCAAAACCGACTAAAACAGTCATATCCCCACCAAATCCTAATGATACCGACTGAACAGCAGTCCCCACCCACTCTCCATCTTTTTTAGCGGGATAAATTATAAAATCAACGGTCTTAACTTCTCCTTTCATTTTATAGATAGTATCACTATCAGCTACTGGATTATTATCAAAACCAGGAACAACACTCATCAAAGCATCATTTAAGATCTTCATATTTGCTTGTGCGATTGGCTCTTTAGTCAACTCGTTAAAATAAGCTAATATAGCTACAGAAAGCACAGTAATTCCTGTCAAGACCAAAAGCATATTTTTTAATGATGATTCTAATTTTTTCATTTTTTCTTTGCTACCTCCCCAAAGCGTTTAGGTTTAATATAAGCATTAATTAAAGGTGTAAATGCATTCATAATAAGAATAGCAAAAGACATACCTTCTGGATAAGCACCAAATTGACGAATCATAATGGTTAAGAAGCCAATTGCTACACCATAAATAATCATTCCTTTAGAAGTCATGGGCGATGTTACATAATCTGTAGCCATAAATATAGCACCCAATAATAATCCTCCTGTTAATAAATGCACTACTGGAGAAGCATAAATTGAAGGATTAGCCCAGTGCATAACACCTGCCACAATAAACACGGTACCCAATATGGAAATTGGAATATGCCAAGTTATTATCTTTCTCCATAGCATATATACCAGTCCTAATATTAAAGCTATTGCACTAACCTCACCAATACAACCCGCATTATTACCTATTAATAGGCTAATTGAATCGGGCAACTGATCAAAAGAAGCTCCTGGTGCCCCATTTATAATTCCTTTCATTAAAGCTAAAGGAGTGGCTCCAGTTGTTGCATCAGCATATGTTGTAAGTTGTCCTACAACAGGCCATGTAGTCATTTGTACAGGAAAAGACAAAAGCAGAAACACACGCCCTGCTAACGCTGGATTAAACGGATTATTACCCAATCCGCCAAAAGACATTTTTGCAACACCAATAGCAAAGAGTGCTCCTAATACAATAATCCAAATTGGAAGATTAGAAGGTAAATTAAAGGCTAGTAATACTCCCGTAATAATAGCTGATCCATCTGCAATAGTTGAGCGTTCTTTTTTCAAAAACAAGGTGGTAATCACCCACTCAAAGAAAACACATGCTGCTACTGATGTAACAGTAACAATTAAGGCTCCTAATCCAAAAAAGACTAATGATACAATGAAAGCAGGAATTAGTGCTATAAGCACTCCATACATATTTTTCTGTACACTATCTCCTCCATGGATATGGGGAGATAAAGATACGGTTAATTTATTACTCATATTCTTCATTATTATTTAGCTTGACGTCCTCGAATTATTCCACCTACTTGGGCTTTTCCTAATCTACAATAATCCAATAAAGGACGATAAGCAGGACAAGTATACTGACACGAACCACATTCAATACAATCCATAATACACTCTTTTTCCATCCGTTCAAACTCCTT
>JAAYSY010000147.1 GCA_012518235.1 Bacteroidales bacterium | reverse complement strand
GAATCTTTCAATGCCAAGCTTAAATCATTTAGGCTACTTTCAGAGGAGTAGATGATGTTAGGTTCTATCTGTATAGAGTAATGATGCTATATGCTTAATTGTTAAATCCCCAAGAATATGGACTGACCCGTAGTCTGACAGTTGAAAATTAAAAAGAGCTGTAATCAATTAAGATTCAGCTCTTTTCTTTCTTTAATTAGTACCCAGACCCGGGGTCGAACCGGGATGGAAAAATCCACTGGTGTTTGAGACCAGCGCGTCTACCGATTCCGCCATCTGGGCAATTAAGGTTCGCAAATATACTTCTTTTTTTAGTAACAACAAGAAGTAGTTGAAAAAAAGTAAGGTTTTTATTAATTCTCTAGAGAATTTGTTCTTTAATCATTCCTGTTTTTATCTATTTGTTGTTTTCTATACATTATATTTCTTGGATGATGTTGAATAATTTCGCTTCTTAGCCGTTCTCTATCTATGTGAGTATAGATTTCAGTAGTTGCAATGGACTCGTGTCCTAACATAGATTGTATCACTCTCAAATTAGCTCCTCCTTCTAATAAGTGAGTTGCAAAAGAGTGTCTAAAAGTATGAGGACTCACTTTTTTATTAATATTCGCTTTTTGAGCTAGATCTTGTACAATTATAAATATCATATTACGAGTAATTTGTCTACCCCTTCTGTTTAAAAAAAGAATATCTTCATGTTCCTTTTTTATATCTAACGTATTACGATCTATAAAATAGAGTTTTATTTCATGTATGGCTTTTTCAGAAATAGGAATTAAACGTTGTTTATTACCTTTTCCTGTAACCCGAATAAATCCCTCATCTAGATATAAGTCGGATATTTTTAGTTGAGTGAGCTCTGATACACGAAGGCCACAGCTATAAAGGGTTTCAATGATTGCTTTATTTCTTTGTCCCTCATTAGTACTAAGGTCGATAGTATCAATTATAGCATCTATTTCATCTACCGAAAGCACATCAGGTATCTTAAATCCTACTTTAGGACTTTCTAAAAGTTCACTTGGATCTGCATCTATGTAACTTTCTATAAAAAGAAAATTAAAAAAGGACTTAACACCAGATAAAATACGAGCTTGTGAACGAGGATGGATGCCTAAAGTGTGTAGTTGATTGGAGAACGATTGTAAATCTTTTAACTGAATATTCCTAAGTGTTATTTTCTCATCGCTAAGGAAAGAAAATAATTTATTTATATCGTTTAAGTAAGCTTGGATGGTGTTTTCTGCTAATGATCTTTCTAATTGTAAGTAAATCTTATATTTCTGTATTAAGCGATTATAGTGTTTCTTATTCGATAAAATATCTTCTATATTCATTTCTTTTTCTAACTTTGTAAAGTGGTATATCCTCTTCTATAACAAATATATATAAATTCATAGAATTGAATTATGAAAATAGAAATAATAAATGGGCCAAATTTAAACTTGATAGGAAAGAGAGAACCCTCAATTTATGGTGATTTATCAATAAGTGATTATTTAGAATCATTAAAAAATGAATATCCTCAAGTAACGATAAGCTCATTTCAATCGAATATAGAAGGAGAGTTAATTAATCAAATTCAAACAAAAGGATTTAGTGTAGATGGTATTATTTTAAATGCTGGAGCCTATACCCATACATCTATTGCATTACAAGACGCCATTCGCTCGATACCTGCACCTGTTATAGAAGTGCATATATCGAATACTCAACAACGAGAAGAATACCGTCATAAATCAATGATTGCATGTGCATGTAAAGGGGTTATTTGTGGTTTTGGTTTACATTCTTACCGATTAGCACTAGAAGCTTTAATGTTGCTTAAATAAATAACAAGAATAAATATGTTGCTGAAACAAACTAAAATTGTTGCTACCATTTCGGATGAGCGTTGTGATGTCGACTTTTTACAGGATCTGTTTAAGTCAGGGATGAATGTTGTGAGGATAAATACTGCTCATGCAGTGGGTGAAGGTATTGAAAAAATTATAAATAACGTTCGAACAGTATCTAATAGAATTGCTTTATTAATGGATACTAAAGGACCCGAAATACGAACAACTGAAAATGAAGGTGGCGAAATATTTCAGTATAAAATAGGGGAAACAGTAAAAGTATATGCTGACCCTAATCGTTTATCAACTAAAGAAGCAATTTCTGTTTCTTATCCTGATTTAGTTAAAGACTTAAGTTTAGGAGAGGAAATTTTGATTGACGATGGTGATTTAGATTTAATTGTAGCAGAAAAAAAAGAGGATCATCTAGTTTGTAATATTAAAAACTGCGCCAAGTTAGGTAGTCGTAAAAGTGTGAATATTCCTGGTGTACGAATAAATCTTCCTTCTATTACAGAAAAAGATAGAAAAAACATCTTATATGCTATTGAAAAAGATATTGACTTTATTGCTCACTCTTTTGTGAGAAATAAGGAAGATGTTTTATCTATTCGCGAAATATTAGATAAGCACAATAGCGATATTCAGATTATAGCAAAAATTGAAAATCAAGAAGGGGTGGATAACATTTGTGAAATACTTGAAGTAGCCGATGGAGTAATGATTGCTCGTGGTGATTTGGGAATTGAAGTGCCACAAGAACGCATACCAGGAATTCAACGTAGATTGATAAGAGCTTGTATTTTTGCTAAAAAACCAGTTATCGTAGCTACTCAGATGTTACATTCTATGATTCATAATCCACGTCCTACTCGTGCCGAAGTAACAGATATTGCGAATGCAATTTATTATAGAACTGATGCTTTAATGTTAAGTGGAGAAACAGCTTATGGTAGCTATCCATTAGAGGCTGTAAAAACGATGACTAGTGTAGCAGCTCAAGCAGAGAAAGATCAATTAGAAGAAAATGATATCAATATTCCATTAGATCCTAATAATCCTGATGTTACTGCTTTTTTAGCAAAGCAAGCTGTTAAAGCAACAGCTCTTTTAGGGTTGAAAGCCATTATTACAGATAGTTATAGTGGAAGAACAGCTCGAAACTTAGCTGCTTTTAGAGGAAATTATCCTGTTTTAGCTATTTGTTACAAAGAAAAAACAATGCGTCATTTAGCCTTGTCATATGGAATAGAACCAATTTATATGCCTGAGTTAGCCAATGGTCAAGAATATTATTTTTCTGCTTTAAGACGCTTAATTAGCGATGGTAAACTTAAACTTACTGACCGTGTAGGTTATTTAAGTAGTGGTAAAGTTGGAACACATACGTCATTTTTAGAAATAAATGTGGTGGGTGATGTACTAAATCACGCAGATGAGTTGGTATTACCTAATAAAAATCGTTACCTCTAAATTATGAAGCAGTCTCCGTCGATAGAAGATTATATTTTACAGCATATCGATGAAGAAAGTGATTATCTACGAAGGCTTTATCGAGATACTCACATTAAGTTGTTGCGTCCACGGATGGCATCAGGACATCTTCAAGGAAGAGTATTAAAGATGTTTGTGGAAATGATACAACCTAAAAATATCTTAGAAATAGGGACTTATAGTGGGTATTCTGCTCTTTGTTTAGCTGAGGGGTTAACCGAGAATGGTAAGCTTTATACATTTGAAATAAATGATGAAATAGAGGATTTTACCAGGCCATGGTTAGAAAATTCAATGTATGCTGATCGAATAGAGTTTATTATTGGTGATGCATTAACATTAATACCAGAATTGGATATCGTGTTTGATATGGCTTTCATTGATGGTAATAAAAGAAATTATGAAGAGTTTTATGAATTAACTCTATGCTATTTGAGACAAGGCGGATTTATGCTCGTTGATAACACGCTTTGGGATGGACATGTAGTTGAGGAAGTGAAGAAAAACGATCAACAAACATTAAGTATTTTAGCTTTTAATGAGCTAGTTGCTAAGGATAACCGAGTAGAAAGAGTTATATTACCTCTTCGTGATGGTTTAACTATAATAAGAAAGAAATAGATATGGAATCTACAAGACAAAGTAAAATATCTCGTTTAATTCAAAAAGAGTTAAGTGAAATCTTCTTGCTAGAAGCAAAGTCGATGCCTGGCGTTATACTTACTGTTAGTGCTGTACGTGTAACACCCGATTTAAGTATAGCTTATGTACACCTTAGTATTTTTCCTTCAGAGAAAGGTAAAGATATGATTAATGGCATTAATGAAAATGCTAAAACAGTACGTTACGATTTAGGTAAACGCTTGCGTCATCAATTGCGCATTATTCCTGAATTGAAGTTCTTTTTGGATGAATCTTTAGATTATTTTGAGAAAATTGATGAGTTACTAAAGTGAAACTAGCTTTTTATATAGCTAAGCGTTATTTCTTTTCTAAAAAAAAGCATAATGCTATAAATATTATTTCGGGTATTTCTGTTTGTGGTGTTTCATTGGCTACCATTGCTTTAGTCTGTACACTTTCTGTGTTTAATGGATTTCAAGATATGGTAGCTCATTTTTTTACAGCTTTTGATCCCGAAATAAAAATAACTAGTCGGAAAGGTAAAGTTTTTGATGAGCGTGATTCATTATTACTTAGTATTTACAATAACCCTTCTATTTCTACTTATTCCAAAACTTTAGAAGATAAAGCTGTAGTAGAATACAACGGAAGGCAGACAGTAGCTGTTATTAAAGGTGTAGATGAACAGTTTAATAAGGTAAATGCTATTGATAGTGTTCTTTATGGTAATCAAGAATTTATCTTAGAAGACCCCATTGTACAGTATGGTATTATGGGGATTGAATTAGTTTCCGTTTTAGGAACGGGAATAAAATTTATTGATCCATTAAAAGTTCATGCACCCAAGCGATTATCTCGCGTAAATATGGCAAACCCAGCCACATCTTTCAATACTGAATATCTTTATTCAAGTGGAACCGTTTTTGAAGTTAATCAGCAACCCTATGATGGCCAATATATTATTGCTCCCTTATCTTTTGCTCGTAATCTTTTTCAATACAATCGTGAAGTTTCAGCTTTAGAATTAAAGCTGAAAAGAGGAAAGTCTGTTGACCGTGTAATAAAACAACTTCGAAAAGAATTAGGTCCTGATTTTATTGTTCAGAATAGAAATGAGCAACAAGAAGATGTCTTTAAAATTATGGAGGTTGAGAAATTAATCTCTTATTTTTTCCTAACATTTATTCTTATTATAGCTAGTTTTAATATCATTGGGTCATTGTCTATGTTGATTTTGGATAAAAAATCAGATGTTAAAACCCTTCAAAATCTGGGAGCTAGTCCACGTTTAATAGCTGCTATATTTTTAATGGAAGGGCGTTTAATTACACTCTTTGGAGCAATAACTGGGATATTTATCGGACTTTTACTTTGTTTTATACAAATAAAATTCGGTATTTTATCATTAAATAGTATGGGGAATAGTTTTGTTGTAGATGCTTATCCTGTGAGTGTTCATTTTATTGATATTCTTTTAATTCTTATTACTGTTATAGTTGTAGGATTTGTTGCCACTTGGTATCCTGTTCGTTATTTTACCAAGCGCCTAATCAAACAAAATAGTAACTAATTATAAATCAAAATAGACAAGAATAATGCGTATTCAAAGATTAAAACGTATTGGAAGTCGCTTCAAAAGATTCCGTTATCGTAAAGGATACGGGGTACACTCTCCCTTTGCTTTTCAGTTGATTACCGAGGTTATTTATGAAAAATATCCGTATTATAACTATGCGGATTTAGAGAGTCTTAGATCGACAATGAGTCGAAACGAAGGTTCTCTTAGGGTTAAATTACTAAAGTTGATATTTCGTCTTGTAAATTGGCAACAGCCCGATGTTGTGATTGATATCGGACCAAAGAATAACATTGAATTACCCACAAGGTGTTCTAAAAATGATATTCACTATAAACACTTGAAAGATTTGGCTTCTTTTAAGGGCATAAAAAAAGAAGGAAACTGTACTGACTTAGTTTTTCTTCATATAGATGCTGTATTATCGCATATGAAGAATAGCAGGGAAACAAATGGTGAAATATTAAAGCGAATGTTAGATCTTCTTTTTCATAATGTAACTTCTAATTCTTTATTCATTTTTTCGGGAATTTGTTATAATAAAGAGATGAAAGAAATGTGGAAAGAAATACAACAAGATTGTAGAGTTGGAATAACCTTTGATTTATATGATTTAGGTCTTGTCTTTTTTGATTTAGATAAGAATAAACAACATTATCTTATAAATTTTTAATGAATTAGAGTTGATGAGAGTTTTTTAATTTTTATAAATAGATTTTGAAAACGATGAAAAAAAGCTATGTTTATACCAAAGGTGGTGATGCTGGAAAAACATCTTTAATAGGAGGTGTACGCGTTTCTAAAAGTGAAAAACAATTAGAAGCTTATGGTACAATAGATGAGTTAAATTCTAATCTTGGATTACTTCATTCTTTACTAACTAATAAAGAAGATCGGTTATTTATTTTTAAGATACAACATCAACTTTTTTCAATTGGAGCTTATTTAGCAACAGATTTTCAAAATGTAAAACCTACTGATAAAATACAATCTGTAAGTAAAGAAGAGATTGAAGAGTTGGAATTAGTAATTGATACAATAGATAACAAACTACCTCAATTAAAAAGTTTTATTATTCCTGGAGGTCTAACTGCGTCATCAGTTGCTCATGTTTGTCGGACTGTTTGCCGTAGAGCAGAGCGAAATATTGTTGCATTGACCTTAGATATTGATATTAGCGATGATTTACTAGCTTATATTAATCGTTTATCAGATTATTTGTTTGTTTTGTCGCGTAAAATTAACATTGAGGGTCAAGAGAACGAACAATTATGGAAGAATTGTTGGAAATGATAAAATATATCCTATTTTTGCGTAAGGAAAAAAATAAAAGTTTAACAAAATAAAATTATAAGATTATGTATTGGACATTAGAGTTGGCTTCTAAGCTTGAAGATGCTCCTTGGCCAGCAACTAAGGACGAATTAATCGATTATGCAATGCGTTCAGGAGCCCCTATGGAAGTTATTGAAAATCTTCAAATGATTGAAGATGAAGGAGAGGTTTATGAAACAATTGAGGATATTTGGCCTGATTATCCTAGCAAGGAAGACTTTTTCTTTAATGAAGATGAATATTAGGGATTAAAAAATAACCACTCAAAGGTGGAGAAAGAGATTTGATAGAGTTTGTTAGAATTCAATCAAGTCTCTTTTTTTATTTAGTTTTTCTATGATAAAATTAGTCTAATATTTAGACTCTTTCTCTGTGTTTGTTCTTGTTTTGTATGGTGATTAGATCATCTATATAATCTGTAATTATCTTTGATATACGTCAATTTATGGGGTCCTAGTCAAGTCATCCATATGACTAGGGCAAGTACATGGTTTGATTAAGACCTCTCGTTGCGATGAGCTATACTCTGTCTAAAGACTACAGTTTTTACCCATCTGTTATTAATAAGTATTAAAATATTTGTATCTTTATCGCAAACATAAACGAATATAAGTTATGAAAAAGTCAATTCAAATACTCTTATTATTTCTTTGTTTAGGAGCAGTCACTCCAATATATAGCCAAATTCAGTTTGGTATAAAAGGAGGAGTTAATATGAGTAAAGCTAGTTTAAGTAGAAAGGATTTTAAAACCGATAATTTTACTGGTTTCTTTTTAGGTCCTGTGGTTGATGTTACTGTTCCTATTGTTGGTGTTGGATTAGATTTGGGATTATTATATTCTCAAAAAGGAGTCACTTTTGAAAATAAGAATTCCACTACTTCTTTTTCAGAAACTATTAAACAGAGAGGGTTAGATATTCCTTTAAATCTTAAGTATAACATCGGGTTTAATCGATTATTTGGAATGTATTTATCTGCTGGTCCTGATTTCTTTTTTGCTTTTGATAGTGATAAAGGATTCAAAGATTATAATTTCAAGAAGAAAAAATCTCAAGTAGGAATGAATTTTGGAGGTGGTGCTAAGATATTGGGTCACTTGCATTTAGGCGTAAATTACAATATTCCATTGAATAACTCAGCTGTTATATCTACTAATGGAGAAGATCAAACCAATAAATATAAAACAAGAACTTGGCAAGTTAGTGTTGCTTATATGTTTTAATCGTATATATTAATTATTAGATATAAAAAATGCAGTTAAAAGCGTTCTCTTAACTGCATTTTTTTATTGCCTAACATTAACAATCATTAATAAGGTTTTAATCAATCATTGTAGGTATATTGTATAATCATTCTGATAGTTTTCTTTCAACTCGTCTAATCTCCGCTTTGTTTTTAGCTTGAACACGTGATGCTACAGCCCAAATTGCGGCAGGAAGCCACCCAATTAATGTTATTTGAAGTATTAAACATACTATTCCCGAAATTATTTTTCCTCTCATGAAAAATGATAACCAAGGTACCAGTACAGCTATTAATATCATAGTTTAATTTCTTTATTGTTTTTCTGTGGGATGATAATCTCCATGTAATTTAATAAGCTCAATCAGCTTATTTACTGCATCTTCTTGGGGGATATTTTTTTCAACACATACTTTTCCTTTGTAAAGACTTATTTTTCCTTTACCAGCACCAACATATCCATAATCGGCATCAGCCATTTCTCCAGGCCCATTAACAATACATCCCATAATTCCTATTTTTAAACCTTTAAGATGTTTTGTAGCTTCTTTTACCTCTTTTATTGTTTTTTCTAAGTTGAATAATGTTCTGCCACACCCAGGGCAAGATATGTATTCTATTTTACTTGTGCGAATACGCCCTGCTTGAAGTATTCCAAAGGCTATTCTATTCGTAGTGTCATGTTCTAATGGTTGTTGATTTAAAACAAATAGCCCATCACATAAACCATCGAATATTAAGGCTCCCATGTCTGAAGCAGATTTTACTTGTAAATCTTCTTCATTGCTTTCATTGTAGTGTTGGAAGAAAATAACAGGATGAGTTAAATTTTCTATTAGTAGTTGATGTACTAAAGCGCGGTGCTCTCCTACTCGATTTGGGTGGTTACTTTGTGAAATAATAACTATTTCAGGATGTTGCTTTAAACAGTTTATAACATTGTCTGTTAATCCCATATATGGAGTAAATAGAAACTTTAACTCTGCATTGCATTTTGCTAATAAGTCTAGTTGGTTGAAGCTGAAAGCAGGCCATGTGTTCTTTTCACCCTTCCATTGATTAGCATCTAAAATGTATGCAATGTCTTCATTTCTCTCCTGAGGTAGTTTTTGACCCGTATAAATATAATCTGGTTTTAATTGAGAATCTGTAGCGTTGAATTCAAAAAATAGGTTATCAATAATAACTACAGGAACATGATTACCACCTATATTGTGGATACTATGTGTTTTACGTTTTGTGGGTGATAGGTAATTAAAGTTTGGATCGGCAACTGCAGGTATAAATGGATGATTTTCTTTCTGACTTATATAATCTACTAATTTTTTCCCTACAGGAATTTCAACTTCTGGGGCTTCACTTAATGAAACTCTAAGTGTATCTCCTATACCATCGGTTAACAAAGCACCAATGCCTAAAGCAGACTTTATTCGTCCATCTTCTCCGTCGCCAGCTTCAGTAACGCCTAAATGGATAGGAAAATTCATATTTTCCTTATCCATGGTATCAACTAATAACCTAACAGACTGTACCATTACAACAGTATTAGAGGCTTTTATAGAGATTACTACTTGTTTGAAGTCTTCTGCTACACAGATACGTAAAAACTCCATACAAGACTCCACAATGCCCGCAGGGGTATCGCCATAACGTGACATAATACGATCGGATAATGAACCATGGTTTACACCTATACGAATAGCAGTATAATTCTTTTTACAGATAGCTAAAAAAGGAATAAACTTTTCTTTTATTTTCTCTATTTCTTGTGCATATTCTTCCTCAGTATATTCTAAGTGCTTAAAAGAGCGTGCAGCATCTACATAGTTACCCGGATTAATACGTACTTTTTCAGCAAAGTGAGCTGCAACTTCTGCTACTTTTGGGTTAAAATGAACATCAGCAATGAGTGGGACCATATAATTCTGACTTCTTAATCCTTTATTGATGTTCATCAAGTTCTGAGCCTCTTTAATGCCCTGAGTTGTTAAACGAACATATTCCCCTCCAGCATCTACAATCTTTTTAGCTTGTTCTATACATGCTTCTGTATCTTGAGTCGATGTATTAGTCATAGATTGTAAACGGATAGGATGAGTAGCACCTAAAGGAGTACCTCCTATGTAAACTTCTGTTGTAGATCGGCGGGAATAGTTAAATAAGTCCATTTAATTACATTTATACTCGTAGCTTACTGTTTTTAGTTCTTCGTTAGCTTTCGTTATTTTTTCTTTTAGGTTTTCTTTATAGCTATTTAGTCGTTTAGCTAACTCAACATCATGTAGGGCTAGCATCTGTACGGCTAATATACCTGCATTTTGAGCCGCATTAATCCCTACTGTGGCTACAGGTATTCCTGGAGGCATTTGTACAATAGCTAAGAGAGCATCCATTCCATCTAAAGTTGATTTAATTGGTACTCCAATAACAGGCAGTGTAGTCGACGCAGCTATAACTCCAGGTAGGTGTGCAGCCATACCAGCTGCAGCAATAATCACTTGAATTCCTTTGTCCTTTGCTTCAGTAGCAAATTTTTCTACAGCTTCAGGTGTACGATGAGCTGAGAGGGCATTCATTTCAAATGGAACTTTAAGTTCATTAAGTAATTGGGCCGTTTTTTCCATTATGGGAAGATCTGAAGTGCTTCCCATAATGATACTAACAATTGGTTTCATTTTAGTTATCTAAAGTCTATGATTTATTCTTTTATATGAAATGCTATTGATTTATAACTTCTTTGTATTCTTCTGCACTTAATAAAACATCAAAGTCAGCGTCTTCACTTGGTTCTACCTTTATAATCCAACCTTTTCCGTAAGGGTCTTCATTAACTTGTTCTGGTTCATCCTCAAGTGTATCATTTACTTCTATAACAGTACCCGAGATAGGTAAAAATAAATCTGATACTGTTTTTACTACTTCAATAGTACCAAATATTTCACCAGCTTCTAAAGTTTCGTCAAGAGTAGGAACATCAATAAATACAATATCTCCTAATTGATCTTGAGCATAGTCTGTTATACCAATGTAAACTACATCACCTTCAACACGAATCCACTCGTGTTCTTTTGTATACTTTAATTCTTCAGGAAATTTCATAATTCTTGTTTTTATATTATTTATTAAAAATATTTCATTATCAATATGTTGATTGTAGGATTTAGCATAAAAAATGTACAGATTAACCCCAATAATAGCCCTGTAAGTACTTCTCCTAAAGTATGAAAGCCTAAAGTTATTCGAGCTGATCCAACAAATCCTCCTACAAAAATAGCTAAACAGAGCCACCAAATAGTATAATAGTCGAATAAAATATTAAAAGCAATGATTCCTGCTATTATAGCACCCACTCCAAACATGTGTTCGCTAATACGCCACTTAAAATTGGTTAGTGTAATTATTATTAATCCTAATAAGCTAGCTTGCATAATACTATTGAGATACCATGGTGTTTTGATTCGATACAGCATAATAACACAAAAAAGATAAGAGATAGATACTAAAATTAGTGGAATAAACCGTTTTTGTCTATGGTTTAGCTCCACCATAGTATAGTTGTTTATTTTTCCAAAAATATAAATAGATAGCGTTGGAACTAATAACGTAAAAACAAAAACAAGACTTAATAAAGAGAGCTTATATTGTAGTGGCATCAAATTTAAATAGGTAAATTTGAAGAGTACAAAGAAGGCTAAAAAAGGAATGTAGTAAGGTGTAAATACCTTTGAAATAACCCGCGATAATTGAGTTATAATCGGGTTTTGTACGTTATTTTGTGCATTCATTATTTTATACTTTTTCGTAATCGGGCTACGGGAATATTTAATTGTTGTCTATACTTTGCAACGGTTCGTCTAGCAATGGGATATCCTTGTTTTTCTAAAAGATCAGCTAAGGCATCATCGGTGAGTGGCTTTCTTTTGTTTTCTTCATCAACACACTTTTGTAGTGCTATTTTAATTTCACGAACAGACATTTCTTCTCCATCCTTTGTTGTATAAGAATCATTAAAAAAGAACTTCAAAGGAAATATTCCGTGGTTAGTTTGAACATATTTACTATTACTAACCCTTGATATGGTAGATATATCTAAATCTGTTTGTTTAGCAATATCTTTTAATATCATGGGACGTAATTGAGTTTCGTCTCCAGTGAGAAAAAATGTCTTTTGCCACTCTATTATTGCATGCATAGTAGACATAAGTGTATTTTGTCGTTGTTTAATTGCATCAATAAATCCTTGAGCAGAATCAATTTTTTGCTTCATAAAAACTAAAGCGTCTTTTGAGGCTTGGTTTTGATTTTTCTTATTGTAAATATGTTCATCTGCTAAGTTTTTAAATGATTGACTAATACGTAGTTGTGGAGTATTCTTATTGTTCAACGATAGATTTATTTCTCCATCGTCATAAGTGTCTACTATAAAATCGGGAATAATAGGTTGTGTATTGTGCCCTACTGTTTCACCTAGAGCAGCTCCAGGTCTAGGGTTTAATTTGGTGATTTCTTTAACTATTTCATTTAATTCACCTCGAGTCCACCCTGTTTGTTCAACAATTTTAGTCCAATGTTTTTTGGTGAATTCCTCGTAGAAGTCGCTGATTAACAACTTCTCTTTTTTTGTAGTAGATGAGTCTTTTTGTCTATTTATCTGTATTAAAAGGCATTCTTGTAAGTTTCTAGCTCCTATTCCTGGTGGATCAAAAGATTGTATTATATTCAACACTTCTAATAGTTCCTCATTTGTAGTTTCTATATTAGCATAAATAGCTAATTCATCGTTGATGTGGCTCAATGGTTTACGTAGTAAGCCATCATCATCTAACGATCCTATTAAATATTCACCAAGTTTACGTTGATGATCACTTATTTTTTGTTCACCTAATTGTGTCTGTAGAATTTCATAAAAAGAGGTGCTATCAGCAAAAGGAATCTCCTCTAAAGGATTTTGATAACTTTGACGAGGTTCTCGGAGTTTATAGTCAGGTATATCATCCTCAGTTAAATAATCTTTTAATGCATCATATTCATTATCTTCATGATTGTTCGATGAGTCTTCACCACTTAACTTTTCTTCAAGGTGGGTTTCTTCTACTCCTTCTTCTAAAGCTGGATTCTCTAACAGTTCAGCTCGTACACGCTCTTCTAATTCAAGTGTAGGTAATTCTATCAATTTCACCACCATAATTTGTTGGGGAGAAAGAGTTTGAACTTGTCGTTGAGTTTGAGTTTGTGTTTGACGAGAAACCTGTTTCATACGCTGTAATTATCTATTACCTTTTTATATTGTCACAAAAATAATGAATAGTTTAGTAACCTACTATATTTCTTAATTGAAAAGATAGTAGCTCTAAGTTAAGGATAAATTTAGTTTTTTTAGATTCAAAAGAATATTATCTTCTAAAATAGAGTTGAGTATAAGGGTTTTAATGAGTCCTAACTCGTGTTTTTTACAAAAGCTTCTTTCACTATTTTATTTTTAGTTAGTTTTGTATAATATGGATATGTATGTAGATGTAATATTACCTTTACCATTAGCACAATGGTTTACTTATGTTTTACCTGCTAGGTGGTCAGATCAGGTACAAGTGGGATCGAGGGTTGTTGTACCCTTTGGTCGAAAGAAATACTACACTGCATTAATCGCTCGAAAATATGAAACATATAATGGAACGTATAAATTAAAACCTATTCATCTCGTTTTGGATGCTAGCCCTATTATATTACCTTACCAACTTTCTTTTTGGCAGTGGATAGCTTCTTATTATATGTGTACTTTAGGTGATGTGTACAAAGCAGCTTTACCATCAGGCTTGAAAATTGAAAGTGAAACTTGGATTGAAATACATCCTGATTTTATAGATGACACCCACCTTTCTGATGATGAAAATAAATTATTGGATTTGTTTATTGAGAATCCAAAACAGCGAATAAGTCGCATTGAAAACCAATGCGATTCACTTCATTTATTTCGAGTTATAGGTGCATTAATAGAAAAAAAAGCGATTCGGTTGCGTGAGGAGTTGCAGTACAATTATAAACCGAAAACAGATACATATGTTGAACTTCATACTAAGTGGAGAGATGAAGAGCAACTAAATGATCTATTTGATCAGTTAAAAGGTGCGCCTAAACAATTAGAAGTTTTAATGGAGTATATTATTCTCTCGGCTTTGTTTCAACAAGATAAAACGAAGTTGGTCTCTCGAAAAGAGTTAATAGAAAAAACTCAAGCTTCTTATTCTGTTTGTAAAGCTTTGGTTGATAAGGGCATATTTCTTTTAAAAGAAGTAGAAATAGGTAGATTAGATAATATAGAGGTCGATGTTGAACCCTTTCACACTTTGAATAGTTTCCAGCAAAAGGCTTACGACTCTGTATTGAATGAGTTTTTAACAAAAGATGTTTGTTTACTTCATGGTGTTACATCTAGTGGAAAAACGGAAATATATATTCATTTAATTCAAAAAGCACTGGAGGAGGGCAAACAAGTCCTTTATTTGTTGCCCGAGATAGCTTTAACTACTCAAATAACAAGTCGTTTACAGCGCGTGTTTGGTAACCAACTAGGAGTGTATCATTCTAAATGTACGGATGCAGAGCGAGTAGAGATTTGGAAAAAACAGTTGTCAGACCATCCATATGATGTAATTTTAGGAGTTCGGTCTTCTATTTTCCTGCCTTTTAAGAAATTAGGACTTATTATTGTCGATGAGGAACATGAAACAACTTATAAGCAACAAGATCCTGCTCCACGTTATCATGCTCGAAATACAGCTTTAGTTTTGGGTGCTATATTGAAAGCTAAAACCGTATTAGGTACAGCCACTCCATCCATAGAAACTTGGTATAATGCAAAGCAAGGCAAATATGGCTTAGTGGAATTGAAAGAGCGTTATAAAGAAATTCAGCTACCTGAAATTATTCCTGTAGATATTCAAGAACTACATCGAAAAAAACGTATGGTAGGACAATTTTCTCCTTTTATGTTGTCCGAAATAGAAGAAGCATTAGCAAACAATGAGCAGATAATACTTTTTCAGAATAGACGAGGTTTTGCACCCATGTTAGAGTGTAAAACTTGTGGATGGGTTCCACGTTGTGAGCATTGTGATGTAAGTTTGACCTATCATAAAGGACTAAGACAACTAACTTGTCATTATTGTGGTGCTATATATCAAATACCTTGGCGGTGTCCAGCGTGTGAAGATGAGCAGTTATATTATAGAGGGTTTGGTACTGAAAAGGTGGAGGATGATATTCGTCAATTATTTCCTGGGGTTTCTGTCGCTAGAATGGATTATGATACTACACGGAACAAGAATGCTTATGAGCAAATCATTTCTGATTTTGAACAAGGAAAAACGAAAATTTTAATAGGTACGCAAATGGTATCTAAAGGTTTGGATTTTGATCATGTTCGTGTAGTTGGCATTCTAAATGCAGATACGATGTTAAATTATCCTGATTTTAGATCCTATGAACGTGCTTATCAATTAATGGCTCAGGTTTCTGGTAGAGCAGGAAGAAAAGGTAAGCGTGGGCGTGTGATTCTACAAACTCGAAATATTGATCACCCCATAATTAATCAGGTAATAACAAATAGTTATCAGGAAATGGTTGAAAGTCAACTGATAGAACGAAAGTTGTTTCACTACCCTCCTTATTATCGATTAATTTATATTTATTTGAGGCATCAAAATGAGCAACTTTTGCGAGAGATGGCTCAGCGTTTTGCTAACAATCTATATCCTGTTTTTGGAACTCGTATATTGGGACCAGATAACCCACCTGTTGGTCGTGTCCAGCGCTTTTATATACAGAAAATAGTATTGAAAATAGAAACTAATGCGTCAATAACTCAAGCGATTGAGTTATTGCACCAAACAGAAAAGAAACTTCTAGAGAATGTTTCTTTTCGTTCCATTCTTATACATTATGATGTAGATCCGATGT
>JAAYSY010000146.1 GCA_012518235.1 Bacteroidales bacterium | reverse complement strand
TATTAGCTATATCTAAATCCAGTGGATCAGGTCGGTTAGATGCTGTTTGCGGAAATATGGAGTGTTGCCCAATAAAAGCTCCAGCTGACAGAATAGTATAGTTATTTGCTGCTATTGTATTTCTCAGCTCTAATAAGGCATCATCATAGTCTCTATTTCCATATAAACAGACTACTATGGCTGGAGTATCATCTCCTGTAAATTTATTAAGGGCAGCTATTGTTAGTTCGGGAATACGTCCCGAAAACACAGGAACACCAAAAATAACCAATTCATCTTTGGCAAACTCTACTTTTTCAATTTGACCTAGCGTTATATCATATTCTTGAGGTTTTGCACTGTCAATACCCTCTGCTATGGCATGTAATACCTTTTTTGTAGTGTTAGTAGCACTAAAATAAACAAGATTAACTTTTTTAATTTTCATATATGTGTTTTATTTAGAATAGAAATACAGCTCTGCTAACTAAAATAGAATAAAAAACGGAATTCTACGATAAAGTAAAACTCCGTTCTCAAAATAATTGTAAGTTATTTATCTAACATTTAATATTCAATTCATCTAATACTTTACGTATAGCCTCAAAAGTAGTTATACGAGTAGGAATTAAAGGCAAACGTAGTCTGTTTTCAATCATTCCCATTGCATTTAATATGCATTTAACTCCTGCAGGATTACCATCCACAAAAAGCAGCTTGAAAAGCTCTGTAAACTTATGGTGTATAGTCAAAGCATTTTCATAATCACCACTTAAAGCTAAGCGCGTCATTTTACTAAACTCACGAGGAAAAGCATTACCAATAACCGAAATAACACCAACAGCACCTAAAGTAATTAATGGAAAAGTAAAACCATCATCTCCAGATAACACATTAAAACCTTCGGGTTTATTTTTGATGATATCATCCATTTGTGTAAAGTTTCCTGATGCTTCTTTAACGGCAATAATATTCTTAAAATCTCTAGCTAAACGCAGAGTGGTTTCGGCTGTCATATTGACACCTGTTCTTCCAGGAACATTATACAATACAATAGGAAGTTTTGTAGCAGAAGCTATGGCTTTGTAATGTTGGTAAATACCTTCTTGAGAGGGTTTGTTATAATAAGGTACAACAGATAAAATAGCATCAACTCC
The DNA here is from genome assembly GCA_012518235.1 of Bacteroidales bacterium. Classification (GTDB taxonomy): domain Bacteria; phylum Bacteroidota; class Bacteroidia; order Bacteroidales; family Bacteroidaceae; genus Bacteroides_E. The sequence goes on along the minus strand of JAAYSY010000146.1, from coordinate 1,634 downwards.
TGAAAAATCATCCTCTTTAAGCTGTTTAACTACAGCTTGAGTATTGTTTCCTCCAACACCTAATAAGATAGGTATCTTGCCATTGACTCTTTCAATAACTGTTTTTTTCACAAAAAGCTTCTCTTCTTCACTTAATGTAGGTGTTTCAGCAGTAGTACCGAGTACACATAAAAAATCGGTATTATTTTGCAGCTGATAGTCCACCATTCGTATCAAGGCTTCTACATCAATACTTTCGTCTTCTTTAAAGGGGGTGATTAAAGCTACACCCATTCCTCTCAATCTGGTTTGTATCATGAGTTATATATCTTCTATCTGTGTTTGATCTATTATCGCAAAAATACAAATATTTTCCATTTAGAGAACATTTATATCGTAAAAAACGTGATTTAGCTATAATTCTGTTACTTAATCAGGGCTAAAAAATCATCTTCTGATAGTATGCGAACTCCTAGTTTTTCGGCTTGTTTAAACTTCGAAGGCCCCATATTTTCTCCAGCTAATACAAAAGAGGTTTTTGATGAAATACTTCCTACATTTCTACCCCCATGCTGCTCAATCATAGCTTTATATTCATTGCGACTATGTTTTTCAAAAACTCCACTAATCACAATGGATTGACCTGCTAATTTATCGGTCTGATTAGCTAACTGCTCCTGATCTTGTTGCATTTGTAATCCTGCCTGCTTTAGCTCTTCAATAAAAGCTAAGTTAGCTTCATCTGCAAAATAATGATGAACACTTTGTGCTATTTTCTCTCCAATTTCATCTATTTCTTTTAATCTATCAATACTGGCTTGTTTAATATCATCAATGGTAGGCAAAGCTTGAGCTAACTTTTTTGCTACTGTTTCACCTACAAACCGAATACCTAAGGCATAAATTACTCGCTCATAAGGTACCTTTTTGCTCTCTTCTAAGCCTTTCAATATATTGGTAGCTGAACGATCTCCCATTCGCTCTAAACCTACTATATCTTCCTTTTTAAGGTGATATAAATCAGCTGGACTTTTCACTAACTGAAGGCGATAAAATAGGTCAATTGTTTCTGGACCTAATCCATCGATATGCATTGCCTTACGACTAATAAAATGCTCTATACGACCTTTAATTTGTGGGGGACAAGACGATTCATTTGTACAATAATGATTAGCTTCTCCTTCTACACGCTCTAACAGCGTACCGCATTCGGGACAATGGGTAATAAAAGATACTTTTTCTCCTAAGCTACTATCTCTTGCATCAAAATCCACTTGGGTAATTTTAGGTATTATTTCCCCTCCTTTTTCTACATGAACTTGGTCTCCAATATGAAGATCTAGTTTAGCTATAATATCTTCATTATGTAACGATGCTCTGCGTACTATCGTTCCCGAAAGCTGTACAGGCTCTAAATTAGCTACAGGAGTTATAGCACCTGTTCTGCCTACTTGATAGGTTACAGAGTTAAGTTTAGTAATTCCTTCTTCTGCTTGAAACTTATAAGCTATAGCCCAACGAGGTGATTTGGCAGTATAGCCTAACTCTTCTTGTTGAGCTAAATTATTTACTTTTAGAACCACTCCATCTGTAGCTACTGGTAAATTCTTTCTTTCTTCATTCCATAACTCTAAGAAAGAGAGCGTTTGCTCTAT
>JAAYSY010000145.1 GCA_012518235.1 Bacteroidales bacterium | reverse complement strand
TCACTCTAATAATTAAAATCTATTTACGTAATGGTAAAATTTCAATCCAATAATTGTCTGGGTCAGTAATAAAATAAAGTCCCATATCATGATTTTCATAGCATATACAATCCATTTCACGATGATATTCTCTTGTTTTATCATAATCTCCAGGAACTCTCAGACATAAATGAAATTCATTTTCACCTAAGTCGTAGGGTTGAGGATGGTCTCTTAACCAAGTTAACTCTAAAAAGAATCCTGTAGTATCATCTGTAAGATAGACTAAGATAAAAGAGCCATCTTCTGCTTCTTTACGATGATGTTCTTTTAATCCTAATGCCTTATCATAGAACTCTATACTTTTATCTAAATCAGTAACATTAATATTAAAATGATCAAAACGAGCTTTAATTGGTTGTGTCATGTTTTGTTGCTTTTATAAATTAATAAAATACAGATAAACTCTTATTTTATCCACACGTTGGTAATTTCACCAATATACATTTTGTGTAATTGTTTACCAATCCATTCTTCTTTTAAGTCATCATCAATAAGAGCTTCTGGAGTTAATGTTTGTGAAACCATTTTCTTACACTCAATAATTAACCAAGCTTCAGCAAATGCTTTAGCTCCATTAGGAGTTGTTATGGGGGTTAATCCTGTGGCTTCTACCTTGTTTGTGTCTTTTCCTGTGTTACTTCCACAATATTTAAGTTGTTCACGATAGGCTTCTGTATAAAAAGATAGGGTATAATAATCACCACGTTCCATTAATTGATAAGTAAAGCGAGTAGGGTAGATAAAACTAGTGGTTGTTGGTTTTTCATATAGTCTACCAAGTCCTCCCCAGCTAGCTGTCATCATATTAAATTCCTTATCATCTCCGGCAGTAACTAACATCCAATCAACTTCTAAAAGCTTAATGATATTTCCTGGTATTTTTTGTGGATCAATAGAAGAGAACCCAGCTAATTCATTTGATGATGTTTTTATAGAGGGTTGCACTGCTACAACTGGAACAGTAGGAGTAGTAGCTGTTTGTACTTTAGCTTCTGTTACAGGATTTTGTGTTACCACTTGAGTTGTAGGTAAAACCGCCGAGGTCTTTACAGCTGCTTTGGGGGCTTGTCCTAAAGCTGTAGCTGCGTCCTCAAAGAATTTCTGCATGTAATCAATGGTATGTCTTCGGAACTTCGAAACTCGCTTAACTAATTTTGTTTTATCTTTATTTAAAGCCTGTTCGTCAGTAATCCATTCTTCAGCATCATGAGATTCGTCTTCATACTCAAATTTAAGTCGATCAACCGTGATACTGCACTTTTCGTCAGCACATTGAGCTACAACATAGTATTCTAATAAGGAACGATCTAGAGAAATGAAGTTTGAGTGAAATACAAGGTAGTCTTGTCCTATACCTGCAATATCTCCTTTTTCTTCGTCAGTGTATAATACTCTACTATGTCCTTCAGCAGCTTCAAAGTGATTTTCTAACCAAGTCTTAACCCGATCATAGATGTCTTTTTTATTCACCCCTTGAACAGTGAAGTCTCTAGTATAAGTAACTTTACCATCAATAACAGGTACAGCTCCTTCAAGGTATTTTATATCATCAGCTTTAGTGCTGATAGAGAAAGCTGTTGCTAATATGAACAGCATGAGATACTTTAATGGTTTCATATTTATGTTTTATTAGATTTCAAATTGTTGTCCAATGTGGGTTATTTTAAGAAATTCAGTTCCGTGTTGTTTTGCTACTTTTTCAAATGCATTAGCTGCATCATATTGTCTTCCAAAGTGCATAGGGGCGAATTTCTTTACATCAATGGCTTCTATAAATTGTTTAGCACCTCGATCGTAGTCGCTACCCATTCTATTATCAACAGGAAACATAGCTAAGTCAATAACTGATATATCTTTCTGGAGTATAGCAAGTTCTTTTAAATAGTTGTTTTCTGCTTCTTTACTCTCTTCTGGATTTGCTTCGTCACTCCAGTGCCAGTTATTTAAATCTCCAGCATGGAATAGTGTCTTATTTTCAATATTTATTAAAAATGATATACCAGAGTCGGTAGAGCCAAAAGCTTTGATGGTTATAAGATTGTCTTTATAACTATCTCCTTTATCTAGGTAGTTAGCATCGTTAAGATCAGCCAATTGTTCTATAAGAATATCTTTGCCAAAGATGTAAGTTATATTCGGATTCTTGTTTTTCCACTTCAATATTTCAGGGTTAAAATGATCTCCATGAAAATGAGAAGATAGAACATAGATAGGGGTTTCTTTTTTTAGAAGGTAGTCTTTCACAAAACCTTCTTTGTAAGTCTCTGTTTGAGCATCACGCCAAAAATCTATAATTAAAGTACAGGTTTTACATTCAATAGCGAATGCACTATGGAAGATATAAGTTAATGTCATGAATTAATTTCTTTATTCCTTTTACAATAATACACAAAATAGTAAGTGAGCCAAAAAGAAACCCAATAAAATTAGGGGGCTATTCGATTTATAATCCATTCTCCATCCTTATTGAGCTCATATAAAAAACGATCGTGTAATCTACTAGGTCTTCCTTGCCAAAATTCAAATCGAGAAGGAATAACACCATATCCGCCCCAGAATTCTGGTCGTTCTATGTCTTTACCAATCCATCGAGAAGACTCTTTAATAAAGCTACGAAGTAATTGCATCCGACTCGGAATAGGCTGACTTTGGGGAGATATACGGGCTCCAATTCTACTTCGATAGGGGCGTTGATTGTAATATTCATCCGATGTTTTAGGGTCTAGTTTGTGGGCTATTCCTTCTATGTGAATTTGTCTTTCTAACTCGTGCCACAAAAAAGTTAAAGCTAAGTGTGGATTTTGAGCTAAGTGAGTTCCTTTTCTACTCTTATAATTTGTGTAAAAAACAAGTTCATTATTTTCTACACCTTTCAATAATACCGTACGAGCAGAAGGAGTTCCTTCAGGAGAAACAGTACTGACAAGAACAGCTGTCGGTTCATTAACTTCACCTTCTATTGCTTGTTCTAACCAATCATTAAACAAAGTAAAAGGATTAGAGGGCATTGAATTTCTTGTGAGTGCACCTTTAATGTATTCTTTTCGTATAGATTGTAGATTTGACTTCATTTTGATTTATTTATGAGTGTCGGGTAATTCTACAACATTAACTAGCTTTTTATTTTCACTAAAAGCTTTTATGTTTTGTAATGTTGTGTGCGCAATGTTTCTTAAGGCTTCTTTAGTGAAGAATGCTTGGTGTGAAGTAACTATGACGTTGTTAAATGAGAGAAGTCGGGCTAAAACATCATCATCAATTATGCTTTCTGATTTATCTTGATAGAAATACTCGTTTTCCTCTTCATATACATCTAATCCAGCCCAACCTACTTTCTTGTTTTTCAAGCCATCAATTAAAGCATTAGTATGGATTAATTGACCTCTTCCTGTGTTAATAATCATCACACCATCCTTCATTTTACTGATAGAATAGTCGTTTATTAAGTATTTTGTATCTTCAGTTAAAGGACAATGCAAGGATATAATATCTGAGCTGTGATATAGTTGATCTAGTGATGTATATACCACCCTATTGTCTCTAGCAAAATTATGATCAGGATAGGGGTCATAAGCAAGAATGTTTACTCCAAATCCACGAAGGATTTGAATTAATATTTTAGCTATTTTACCTGTTCCTATAATTCCAGCAGTTTTACCATGCATATCAAATCCAAGCAAACCATTTAATGAAAAGTTGCCATCACGAGTACGCCAAGTTGCTCTAGGAATACGTCGGTTGAGAGCCAACATTAATGCAACAGTATGTTCAGCAACCGCATAAGGAGAGTATGCCGGAACACGGACTACAGTTATTCCATAATCGTGTGCAGCTTTTAGATCTACATTATTATATCCAGCACAGCGTAAAGCTAAAAGTTTAACACCATATTCACTTAAAGATTTGATGATTTGTCGATCTGCTAAGTCGTTGACAAAGATACATACCGCATCAGCATCTTTAGTAAGTACTATATTATTTTGATTTAGATTTCCCGTAAAGAAACGCAAATCATAATTGAACTCTTTATTTTGTTCTTCAAAAGAGTTTATATCGTATGATTGTGCTCCAAAAAAAGCAATTCGTAGTGACATATTAATTTAGTTTTAGTATTCTTGTGTTTCTAAAGTTAACAAAGATATAGCGTTTTTTGTTCTTTTTATCTAAAAGAATATAGGCTATCATACTCTGTTAGTTTCATTTGAAACTAACAGAGTGTCAATGGATTGTCCTGTAGTTGGTAAGAAGAAGTAAAAAGAACTTGAGTATTATTGCTGTAATATACTTATTTATAATATCTTTGACGCTTGAAATTTTAATTTATGAACACATGAGAAAACTATTATTAAGTGTTGTTTTATTTGCAACTGTTTCATTGTCAACATTTGCAGGTGGATTATTAACTAATACCAATCAGCATATTTTATTTTTAAGAAACATAGCAAGAGGTGCATCAGTAGAGATAGATGCTGCTTATTCAAATCCTGCTGGACTTGCATTTTTACATCGTAATGGATTTCATTTATCTTTAAATGGACAAAGTGCCTTTCAAACACGTACAATTCATTCAACCTTTAAGCCTTTTGTGGGATTTGGAGGCGAAGAGACTAAAAAGTTTGAGGGTGAAGCTTCTGCTCCTATTGTTCCTAGTCTTTTTGGTGCTTATAAAACCGATAAGTGGGTGTTTTCTGGTCACTTTGCTGTTGGCGGTGGAGGAGGAAAAGCTACCTTCAATGACGGATTGGCTTCTTTTGAATCTCAAATAGCTATGATTCCTCTAATGTTATCCGAAAAATTCCCCAATACCAATCAATATAGTGTGAATAGCTATATGAAAGGTGCTCAGATGATTTATGGTTTACAGTTAGGTGCCACTTATAAAGCAACCGATCATTTTTCAGCTTATGTAGGTGTTAGGGTCAATTATGTAAGCAATAATTATACGGGGTATTTAAGGGATATCAGGGCTAATATTATGGGAGGAGCATTAATTAATGTCAATGAATTTTTTGATGACTTATCTAAATCTCTTCTTTTACAGTCTAATGCTGCTGCAGAAGCAGGTAATTCTGAGTTAGCCACTGCTCTTTTATTAAAATCAAAAGAAGCCAAAGGTACAGCCGATTTAACTGCAGATAAAGAGTTAAATGTAGATCAAACAGGTTGGGGCGCAACTCCTATATTAGGAGTCCATTTCAATTATAATAAGTGGAATGTGGGGGTAAAGTATGAGTTTAATACCAAATTAAACATTGAGAATAAAACGAAAGTAAATAGTACAGGGGTAGCAGGTTACGATCAAGGAATTAATACTCCTCATGATATTCCTAGCTTATTATCTGTTGGAGCCTCTTATCAATTGTTCCCAACATTAAAAGCATCTGTAGGGTATCATCACTTTTTTGACACACATGCTAAAATGGCAAGTGGTAAAGAAGATTATATTAAAAACGGTACAAATGAGTATTTAGGTGGATTAGAATGGGATGCGTTAGACTGGGCACAGTTAAGTGCTGGAATTCAGCGTACTCGTTATAGTGTGAGTGATAATTACCAAAGTGATATTAGTTTTGCGGTAAGTTCTTTTTCTTACGGAGTAGGTGCAGGATTTAAAATCAGTCCTAATATGAAAGTCAATATTGCTTATTTTTGGACTAATTATAATGACTATAACAAGAATGTAGCAAACTATAATGGTACTAACTTACCGGGAACAGATAAGTTTACACGTACTAATAAAGTCTTTGGTATAGGAGCTGATTATACTTTCTAATTGAAATTAGTTTATAATATGTTAAAGAC
>JAAYSY010000144.1 GCA_012518235.1 Bacteroidales bacterium | reverse complement strand
TTTTTAAGTTGCATTAGCTAATTCTCTTGATTAAAATTAAAAAACAAGAAAAGTTAGATTAGCTTTGTTTGGCAATTTATATTCATTGAATTTTAACACGGAAAGTAATTATGATCTTAAATGAAAGAGAAACCCGAAACGAACAGGTTATATCGATAGCAAAACAGATGATGACTGCTGCAAGAACAGCTCCAAAGGCTCGTGGTGAGGATATTGTGGAAACCATAACAATAACTCACGAACATATAAAACAGTTATCTGATGCTATGTTAGAGGTCTTAACTCCTGATGGTAAACGTCGTTTTGAAAGGGATGGAAACAACATTTTGAAAGCAGAATGTATCGTACTTATTGGTACTCGTTCCATGAATATGGCATTAGATTGTGCTTACTGTGGTTACAACACTTGTGCAGAAAAAAAGAAAGAGGTTCCTTGTGCCATGAATAACATTGATGTGGGTATTGCTATTGGATCGGCTTGTGCTACAGCGGCTGATTTTAGGGTAGATACTCGCGTTATGTATTCGGCTGGTAAGATAGCTCAACAACTAGGATGGTTAAAAAACTGCTCCTCGGTTATTGCTATTCCAGTGAGTGCATCTAGCAAAAACCCCTTCTTCGATCGTCCTGCTCCTAAGAAATAAGTATATGATAAAAAATAGTACGCTTAATCATTTAAATTGCTTCCTTCCTGCTGAATGGCACCCTCAAAGTGGCATTCAATTAACATGGCCTCATAAAGAGACCTGTTGGGAACCTATGCTTCAAGAAGTGGAAGCTTGTTATATTTCTTTAGCTACTGAAATAGCTAAAAGGACTTTACTTTTAATTGTTTCTCCTCATCCTGAAGAGGTGGAAGATACATTAACTCAAGCGCAAGTAAATCTTAAAAATGTACGGTTTTGCAAATGCAACTCTAACGATACATGGGCTCGCGATCATGGTCCGATAACTTTAATGAGTAATCATAAGCCTTATTTATTAGATTTTATGTTTAATGGGTGGGGACTAAAATTTGCTGCCAACTTAGATAATTTAATTACTGAAGGGTTATTTGAACGACAAGTTGTTAAAGGTGAATACGTAAACTGTCGCAACTTTGTACTTGAGGGAGGAGCTATTGAAAGTGATGGTGAGGGGACTCTTTTAACAACATCGCATTGTTTATTAGCCCCCAACAGAAACGACACGATGAGTAAACAAGCAATTGAAGATTACTTAATGGAAATATTTTGTCTTAAACAAGTACTTTGGTTGGATTATGGTTACCTAGAAGGCGATGATACAGATAGTCATATCGACACATTAGCTCGTTTTTGCAATCCTTCAACTATAGCTTATGTACAATGTAACAATGAAAAGGATGTACACTATAAAGCATTGAAAAAGATGGAGGAGCAATTAAAAACCTTCCGTCAGCTTAATGGTGACCCCTATAACTTAATCCCGCTCCCTATGGCCGACGCAGTTTATTGTGATGGATATCGTCTTCCAGCCACTTATGCTAATTTCTTAATTATGGATGAAGCCATTCTTTATCCTACTTATAATCAAGAAGCAAACGATAATCAAGCTAAAGAAATCTTACAAAATATATTTCCTAATCATGAAGTTATTGGAATTTGCTGTAGTCCTTTAATTAAAGAACACGGTTCACTTCATTGTGTTACCATGCAATTTCCAAAAGGAGTTATCGCATAAATAGCAACTCCTCTCTTTTTATCTCACTCTTTTAATTTATGAATATGAAAACAATAGTAGATAACAAACCAAAGAAAATAAAAGTAGGAATAGTTCAGCAAAGCAATACTGCTGATATTAAAGATAATCTTAAAAAATTAGGTAAAAACATAGAAGATTGTGCTAAAAAAGGTGCAGAACTAGTCGTTCTACAAGAAATTCATAACACCCTCTACTTTTGTCAAGTAGAAGATACGGACAATTTTGACTTCGCAGAACCCATACCTGGACCTTCGACTAAATATTATGCTAAGTTAGCTAAAGATTTAGGCATCGTACTGGTTACCTCTCTTTTTGAGCGTAGAGCTCCTGGTCTTTATCACAACACCTCTGTTGTATTTGAAAAAGATGGGACTATTGCTGGGACTTATCGAAAAATGCATATTCCAGATGATCCTGCTTATTATGAAAAGTTTTACTTTACACCTGGTGATTTAGGTTTTACTCCAATAGATACCTCTTTAGGACGCTTGGGGGTTCTTATTTGCTGGGATCAATGGTATCCTGAAGCTGCTAGATTAATGGCTCTAAAAGGTGCTGATTTATTAATTTATCCTACGGCTATTGGTTGGGAAAGTACTGACACTCCTGAAGAGAAAAAACGTCAACTCGATGCTTGGGTTATTGCTCAAAGAGGTCATGCAGTAGCTAATGGATTACCTGTTATTTCTGTTAATCGCATTGGTCATGAATTAGACCCTTCGGGACAAACAAATGGCATTCAGTTTTGGGGTAACTCTTTTGTTGTAGGTCCTCAAGGTGAGTTTTTAGCTGAAGCTAGTAACGATAAAGAAGAAAATATAGTGGTTGATATTGATATGGAACGGACAGAAAATGTACGTCGTTGGTGGCCTTTCTTCCGTGATAGACGAATCGATGCTTACGATCAAATTACAAAGCGTTATATTGATTAATGATTAAGAACACATCACCTACTATTTCTAAATAAATAAAGCCTCTGCTTAAAATCTGACAACCACTATTGATGTCATACTTAGCAGAGGCTTCTTTATGTCTTATTATCTAGACTTCGCTTAAAGCTACTTAAAGGTAAAATTCCGATTGATTAAAAAGTTTACCCCACCGTAAACAAACAATCCTAAAAATTGAGCCCAATATTCATTCATGTGCAGTCCTTCAACTAGAAGAAGTAGAATAATAAATTGAGCACTGTAAGCCAAGGCTACAGCTAAAGAAAAAAGTAACACTCGCTTACCCAATGAATGTTCTCTAAACGTAGCAGGGAATATCCAAAAGCTAGACCAAAAGAAATTATGAATCTGCGCAATTAAATAACCCACTACATTCGAAATAAGGTAACCCACCTGAAAGACTTCCATCATTAAATAAACAATTAATGCAGTAATTAATGCATTCGCTGTTCCAATAATAGCAAAACGAAGGAGTCTTGTCGATTCCCTCATTATTCCTTAGGAACTTTTATTTCGGTTACTTTAAGATGAAGTTCGTCTAATTGTTTCTGATCGATTGCTGCTGGAGCATCCATCATGGCATCTCTTCCCGATGTATTTTTAGGAAATGCAATACAATCTCTAATAGAATCTAATTCAGCAAATAGAGAAACCCAACGATCTAAACCATATGCTATACCACCATGAGGAGGTGCACCATAAGTAAAAGCTTTCATTAAGAATCCAAATTGCTCGGCCGCTTTCTCTTCAGTGAAACCTAAGTGCTTAAACATCTGATTCTGTAACTCACTATCGTGAATACGTATAGAACCACCCCCTACTTCTACTCCATTAATCACCATATCATAGGCATTAGCGCGAACTTTACCTGGATCAGTCTCTAACAATGGAATATCTTCTTTCTTGGGAGAAGTAAAAGGATGATGTACAGCAACAAAACGATTCTCTTCCTCGTCCCACTCAAATAATGGGAAGTCAACCACCCATAAACAAGAGAATTTACTCTTATCACGTAATCCCAATTGTTTAGCCACTTCTAAACGAAGTGCAGACAACTGTTTACGAGTTTTCATTACATCATCACCCGATAGAATTAAAATTAAGTCTCCTGGTTGAGCCGATAAAGCCTCTTTCATTTGCTGAAGAGTTTCTTGCTCGTAAAATTTATCAACACTAGATTTTACATTCCCATCGGGTTGTACTCTAGCATAAACCATTCCTTTAGCACCTACTTGAGGAGTACGTACGTAATTGGTTAACTCATCTAATTGTCTTCGAGTATAAATAGCCGCACCCTTTACACAAATACCACCAACATAAGCAGCCTCATCGAAAACCTTAAACCCATGACCTTGTAAAATATCCATTAACTCTACAAAGCGCATATCAAAACGCGTGTCGGGTTTATCACTACCATAATATTTCATAGCATCAGCCCAAGTCATACGAGGGAACTCTGCTAATTCAACATTTCTAATTTCCTTAAAAAGATGTCTTGTCATTCCCTCAAAAAGAGAAAGAATATCTTCTTGATCCACAAAGCTCATCTCACAGTCAATCTGAGTAAACTCTGGTTGTCTATCGGCACGTAAATCCTCATCACGAAAACACTTTACAATTTGGAAGTAACGGTCAAAACCCGATACCATTAGTAATTGTTTTAATGTTTGAGGTGATTGAGGAAGAGCATAAAACTCGCCTGGATTCATACGAGAGGGTACAACAAAATCACGAGCTCCCTCGGGTGTAGAACCTATCAACATAGGTGTTTCCACCTCTAAAAAGCCTAAATTATCTAGATACTTGCGAACTTCCATAGTTACTTGATGACGTAACTCAAGGTTTTTACGTACTGGACTTCTTCTTAAGTCTAAATAACGATACTTCATACGTAAATCATCACCTCCATCTGTTTTATCTTCTATAGTAAACGGAGGAGTTTTTGAACTATTCAATACGGATAACTCCGACACAATGATTTCAATATCACCCGTAGGTAACTCATCATTTTTACTAGAACGCTCATTAACCTCTCCCTTTGCTTGGATGACAAACTCACGACCCAACTTATTTGCACTATGACAAAGTTCTTCATTAGTCTCTTCATTAAAAACAAGTTGAGTAATACCAAAACGATCGCGTAGATCAACAAAAGTCATTCCACCTAATTTACGCACTCGTTGAACCCATCCCGAAAGGGTAACATTTTCGCCAATATGAGAGCTTCTCAACTCCCCACAAGTATGTGTTCTATACATATTTTTTCTATTTGTATCTTATAATTCTATTTATTCCTTTTCTATTCTACTGTTCTTTACACTACAAAATAGCTGGAGCACTCTTTTCTATTTCTAAAACAGAAAAGAGTCCATGAACAGTTAACGTTTCAGTTTTTTAGGAACTAAAACATGCAATCCTTTTTCTATAGCCTTTATTTTAAGTTCAGTTACCTTTCCCATCGGATCGCCATCAAAATGGATATCCGTTTCCTCAACACATTTAATCTTCAACTCTTTGCATTTAAAGGTTTTCACTTTGCTATGCTTATTTATATTGCCATTAAAAAGAAGAAATGCCACTTGCGGTATTTCTATTAAATTCATCTGTTCTAATGCAGTAACATCTATAAAGCCATCTTTTACTGAAGCCAATGGAGTTATATACGCATTGTTTCCATATTGTGATGCATTTCCACAAGTTATTAAATACGCTTCAATATCTGCACAAACACCATCAACACACACCTCATACAAACGAGGCTTATAGCGCAAACCTTCGTGTAAGGCTTTCTCCACATAAGTTAACATTCCTCTTTTATTTGCTTCGGCAAACTTTAAGCTGACAAAGGCATCAAAACCAATGCCACAAGTGCAAAAGAAAGGAAGTCCATTAGCCGTACCATAATCAATGGTATCTACTACCCCCTGATCAAAAACCTTCAAAGCATTTTTAATATCTAGCGGTATTTTAAGATGCCGAGCCAAGCCATTACCCGATCCACAAGGAATTATGGCTAAAGTTGTATCAGTATGAACTAAGGCACGAGCCACTTCATTTATCGTACCATCGCCACCTATTGCAGCAACAATATCTACTCCATTACTAGCCTTCTCTTTCGCTATATCTGTTGCATGACCAGCATATTCTGTATGAATAATCTCCCAATCATACGTTGAGGTATGTAAATATCTCTCAACCAACAATCCAATAGAACGCTTATCTTCAGTACCAGAGATGGGGTTTAAAATAAATGTAACTCTCTTTCTCATACCTAATTGTACTTTTCGTACGAAACAAAAACCTTTACAAGTAACTACACTCTCTTCTTTTATTCCAGCAAAAATAACACAAAAAAATGAATAAGAGCGTATTCAAACAAAGGCATTGTCAACAATAGCTGTTTTTTCCCTTAAAAATCTGTATAACATTACTTTATTTACTATCTTTGTCGCCTGTTTGGATTTGAATGCCTTTCTTATAGGTTTGATAACTAACTTATATTTAATTAGATATAAACAGTTTCATCAAAAAAACAAGAAGATAGAAAACAGTGAATAAACAATAAAATCGACATATTATTATTTGATTTAATACCATGGGATTGTTACAACAAAAACTCGCAAAATATGATACGCCTCAACGCGTAAAAGAACTAGGCCTTTATCCTTATTTTCGATGCATCGAAAGTGAACAAGACACTGAAGTACTAATTGATGGAAAAAAAGTTCTAATGTTCGGCTCTAATTCCTATTTAGGATTAACGAATGACCCAAGAGTTATTGAAGCTGCTGTAAATGCAACCAAAAAATATGGGACAGGTTGTGCTGGTTCTCGTTTCTTAAATGGAACGTTAGACTTACACGTAGAATTAGAACAAGAACTAGCCGAATTCGTTGGTAAGGAAGATGCTATTATTTACTCTACCGGATTTCAAGTAAACTTAGGCGTTGTTTCGTGTGTAACAGGAAGAGAAGATTACATTATTTGCGATGAATTAGACCATGCCTCTATTGTAGAAGGTCGCCGTCTATCATTCTCTACCGTTTCTAAATTCCGTCATAACGATATGGAAGATTTAGAAAAAGAACTGCAAAAATGTAGACCCGAAGCTGTAAAACTAATTATAGTAGATGGTGTTTTTAGTATGGAAGGTGATGTTGCAAACCTACCCGAAATTGTTCGCTTAGCTAAAAAATACGATGCCAGCATTATGGTAGATGAAGCGCATGGTATTGGAGTGTTAGGAAAAGAAGGAAGAGGAACCTGCGATCATTTTGGAGTTTCTAAGGATGTTGACCTAATTATGGGGACCTTTAGTAAGTCATTAGCTTCTATTGGTGGTTTTATAGCAGCTGATAAAGAAGTTATAAATTACTTACGTCACAACTCTCGTTCTTACATATTTAGTGCAAGTAACACACCTGCTGCAACAGCTGCTGCACGTGAAGCTTTACATATAATGAAAACGGAACCCGAGCGTATTAAACACCTTTGGGATTTAACAAACTATGCCTTAAAATGCTTTAGAGATCTAGGCTTTGAAATAGGAAATACATCAACTCCTATTATCCCTCTTTACGTTCGTGATATGCAAAAAACATTTATGGTAACTAAAATGTTACACGAAGAGGGCATTTTTATTAATCCTGTAGTTCCACCCGCTTGTTCTCCTAACGACACATTGATTCGTTTTTCACTTATGGCTACCCATACAAAAGAGCAAGTTGATTTTGCTGTTAGTAAATTAACAAAATGTTTTAAAGCATTAGAGCTATTATAGAAATAAACTGAGACTGTATAAATTTCAAAAAAGCCTAAGTCGTAAATACTCAATAAAACTACACTTGGGCTTTTTTCTTTTACTTATATTCTTAAAATATACACACTCTTTATTGTGGTGTATCTATAGTTTTTCTAATTTTGTAAAGCTTATATAAATAATACAGTTGAAGTATTAATCCAATAATATAATAAAATAAACAATATGATTATTGCAATTCCTACACGAGACAATCACGTGGACGACCATTTTGGTCATTGTGACTTTTACACCCTTTTTACAATCGATGATAACAAAAACATCGTAAAAACTTACCGATTAGATTCACCCGAAGGTTGTGGTTGTAAATCGGGAATCGCTCCTATATTACAAGAGCTAGGTGTAAAATTGATGTTAGCTGGAAACATGGGTACAGGAGCAAAGAATGTTCTTGAACAAAACAACATTGAGGTTATTAGAGGTTGCTCTGGAGATATTAACGAACTTATCCAATCTTATCTTCAAGGAACAATATCAGACTC
>JAAYSY010000143.1 GCA_012518235.1 Bacteroidales bacterium | reverse complement strand
TTATCTATCTATCTTGCTTTATGTACACTCACCCTTACAGCACAAAATAAAACGACAACAGAAAACAACTCGATTAGAATTATGAGCTATAATATCCATGCAGGTATCGGAATGGATAGTAAACTTGATATTGAACGGTTAGCTGATATTATAAATAACTACAATCCAGATATAGTCGCTTTACAAGAGGTTGATAGTGTTACGAACCGAATAAACAAAAAAGACATGATGAGTGAATTTTCTAGTTACACCCTTATGCATGGTTACTTTGGGGCTGCAATACCTCACGATGGAGGAAAATATGGAATAGGAATATTATCCAAAGAAAAACCCATTAATAAAAAACAAATAAAACTACCTGGTCGTGAAGAAGCTCGCACATTATTAATGCTAGAGTTTGAAAACTATTATTTCTTTGCGACTCATTGGTCTTTGACCGAAGCCGACCAAATAGCCTCAGCACGACTTGTAAGCAAGTATGCTAGCCTTTTAAATAAGCCTGTGTTTTTTGCTGGAGATCTTAATGCAAGTCCAGAATCAAAACCCATTACAGAACTAAAGAAAGAGTGGAAAATACTAAACAACCCCCAACACTGCACCTTTCCTTCGGTTTCTCCCAATATTGTTATCGATTACATCTTAGGTTACACAGCTAAAGGGCAAGGATACTCCGTAATAGAAAACAAAGTTATAGACGAAAAAGTAGCATCCGATCATAGACCTATCTATGCAGACATTATAATACATACCAAAGCAGAAAATATTATTAGAACTCAGCCTTACATTCAAAATCCAGAACCCACTCAAATGACTATTATGTGGCAAACAAATGTTCCTTGTAGAAGTTGGGTAGAATATAGAGAAGAAAATGGTGATACAAAAGTTGCTCGTGTTATGGATGAAGGCATGGCTAAGGTAAACACTACTCTAAATAAAGTAGAACTAACCCATTTAAAACCTGGAACAAAATATACTTATCGGGTTGTATCACAAGAAATGACTATTTACAAACCTTATTATAAAGAATTTGGAGAAACAGCTACATCTAACGAATATGCATTTACCACTTGGGATGATAAAAACACTGATTTTACAGCTATCATTTTTAATGACATTCATCGTAATCATGGGTTATTCAATAAGCTTCACGAACAAATAAAAGATATTAAATACGATTTTGTAATATATAATGGAGACTGTATTGATGATGCAAACACTGAATATGAAGCTCTTTATAGTATAGCTCATTATAATAAGATGATGAATGGAGCTGAAATTCCAGGGCTTTACATACGAGGAAATCACGAAATACGTGGAGCTTACTCTACCGAGTTATGGAATGTAATAGGAAAACTTGGAGGAACTCATACTTATACAGCGTTTAACTATGGTGATACCCGTTTTGTAGTACTCGATTGTGGAGAGGACAAACCAGACGATCATTGGGTTTATTATGGATTAAACGACTTCTCACAATATCGTAAAGATCAATTGGATTTCTTATATAAAGAGCAAAAGTCAAAAGAGTTCAAAAAAGCAAAGAAAAGAGTTTTACTTCACCATATACCTATCTTTGGTGAAAACCAAAACAACAATAATCCATGTAAAGAAATATGGGAACCAACTCTAGCTAAGGGAAAATATGATGTTTCAATCAATGCACATACTCATAAATTTGAATACATTCCTAAAAACGAAAAAAACAACAAGTACCCTGTAATAATTGGTGGTGGTTCTAATGAAAACTCAGCCACAGTTATGATTCTAAAAAAAGAAGGAACTGTTTTAACTTTACAGACATTAAACACAAAGGGGGAATCTATGCTAAACTTAAACTTATAATCAAAACAGAGGAAACATTCACACCATAGAATTCAATTTGATAATCTTCTCGTTAATTTTAGAATTTAATAGCCCCTCTATCTTCGAGAGATACAAACATTTTTAGTAATTTTGTAGTATTGAAAATTATAAATTGAACTCTATATGAAAAGGTTAAATCTATTGTTTATCTGCTTAATACTCTCCTTTAGTAGTCTCATGGCTCAAAATGGAGTAAAAGAATTACAGTTAGAAGAAATTTCTTCGGGTTACTTTAAGCCTGAAACAATACAAGGTATTGTTCCAATGCCTAATAGCGACTTTTATACTCAAATGAATAAAGAGCGGACACAAATCATTAAATACTCTTTTCAAACAGGAGAAGCTGTAGAGGTTCTTTTTGATGTCAACACAGCTAGAGATTGTACTTTCAAACAATTTGATAGCTACAGTTTTTCTCCTGATGGAACAAAAATGTTAATCGCTACTGAAACGGTTCCTATTTATAGAAGATCATATAAAGCTGTTCACTATTTATTTACTATTAAACGTAATTTAATAGAGCCTTTATCGGATGGTGGACCACAACAAGTTCCTGTTTTTTCTCCGGATAGTTACCAAGTTGCCTTTGTAAGAGATAACAATATCTTCCTAGTAAAACTTTTATACAACAATAGTGAATCACAAGTAACCCAAGATGGAGAACCAAACAAAATAATTAATGGAATACCTGACTGGGTCTATGAGGAGGAGTTTGGATTCAACTCAGCTATAACATTTAGTTCAGATAGTGAGTTATTGGCTTTTATAAAATTTGATGAATCTGCGGTGAAATCATATTCTTTCCCACTTTATGGCGGACAGTTTCCACAACATAAAGCATACAATTTATATCCTGGTACTTATACATATAAGTACCCCAAAGCTGGAGAAGCTAATGCAAAAGTTAGTGTACACTCTTTCGATATAAAATCTAGGGTGACTAGAGAAATAAAGGTTCCTATTGATGAAGATGGATATATTCCAAGAATTCGCTTTACTCCCCAAACGGATCAACTAGCTATATTCACGCTAAATAGACATCAAAACAAACTAGATTTATACATTGCAAATGCTCGATCTACTGTTTCTAAGTTAATACTTAGAGATGAAAGTCCTCAATATATCAAACCTGAAGTTATAGATCAAATTGTTTTCTATCCTAATAATTTCAGTTTCCTAAGTGAAAAAGATGGATATCAACACCTCTATTGGTATAATAGCAAAGGAACTTTAGTAAAACAGGTTACTCAAGGACAATTTGAAGTGAAAAACTTTTTAGGCTGGGATGCAAACAGTAACACTTTTTATTATGAAAGTAATGAAGGGAATCCGCTACAAACCGCAATCTATAAAATAGATGCTAAAAACAGGAAGACAGTACTTACAGAAAATAAAGGTACTAATAAAGCTATTTTCAGTACCACACTTTCATATTTTATAAACAATCACTCGAGCTTAAAAGAGCCTACTTCTATTACATTAAATGATAATAGAGGGCGGACCATAAAAACCTTAGTGGATAATAATGAGCTGAAACTTAAATTAGCACAATATAATCTTCCAACGAAAGAGTTTTTTAGTTTTACTACTAGACAAGGCACCGAATTAAACGGATGGATGATAAAACCAACAAACTTCTCTACAAACAAAAAGTATCCTGTTATACAGTTTCAATATAGTGGACCTGGTAGTCAAGAGGTTGTTGATCGATGGGCTGTAGGTGGTGATCGTCAAGGAATAGGATGGGAATCTTATATGGCTAGTCAAGGTTTCTTAATTGTCTGTGTGGATGGAAGAGGTACTGGAGGACGTGGGGCTGATTTTGAAAAATGCACCTATTTAAATCTAGGTGTAAAAGAAGCTGAAGATCAGGTAGCTACTGCCAATTATTTAAACACACTACCTTATGTGGACTCTAATCGAATTGGTATTTGGGGATGGAGTTATGGTGGTTATATGACCATTATGAGTATGAGTGCATTAAACTCCCCCTTCAAAGCTGGGGTAGCTGTAGCCCCTGTTACTGATTGGAAGTATTATGACACTATCTATGGTGAGCGTTTTATGCGTACTCCTCAAGAGAACTTTGAAGGATATGCTACTTCGTCTACATTCAGCAGAATTGAAAACTTGCAAGGAGAATTATTACTTGTTCATGGTATGGCTGATGATAATGTTCACTTTCAAAACACAATTGAATATAGTGAAAGCTTGATTCAAGCAAATAAATCATTCAAGATGCAAGTTTATCCTAATAGAAATCATGGTATTTATGGAGGCAATACACGGCACCATTTATTTACACAACTAACCAACTTCTTCAAAAAGAATCTTTAAGCCCATCAAATAAATCATAATGCAAAAAAAAATACGCAAACCTTCGTGGCTAAAAATTAGCATTGCTAGTAATGATAGATATAGTCACACTAAAAAAATAGTAGATACACATAGCCTACATACTATTTGTACTAGTGGACGATGTCCCAATTTAGGGGAGTGCTGGGCTAAAGGAACAGCTACATTTATGATTGGTGGGGAAATTTGCACACGTAATTGTAAGTTTTGCAATACAAAAAGTGGTAAACCTTTACCTCTAAATCAGTTAGAACCAAAAAATATTGCTCAATCCATTGCCTTAATGAAAATAGAACATGCAGTTATTACTTCAGTTGATCGGGATGACCTACCAGATTATGGATCAAATCATTGGGTGGATACTATAATTGCCATTAAGCAGCAAAATCCAAAAACTACTATTGAGGTGTTAATCCCAGACTTTCAAGGAGATAAAGATTGCATCAATAGAATAATAGAAGCCAAGCCTCACATTATATCACACAATATGGAAACAGTTAGGCGAATCACCCCTTTGGTTCGAAGTGTTGCTACATACGATACTAGCTTAAACGTAATCAAACAAATAGCAGATTCTGGCATTCCAGCTAAATCAGGAATTATGGTTGGATTGAATGAAACGGTAGCAGAAGTTGAACAACTCATGGACGACCTAATAGCTGTGGGATGTTCAATATTAACCATAGGACAATATCTACAACCCTCAAGAAAACATTATCCTGTTAGTGAGTATATTACGCCCGAACAATTTGAAGATTACAAAGCAACGGCTTTAAGAAAAGGCTTCCGAAGTGTTGAAAGTGGCCCATTAGTCCGCTCATCATATCATGCTGAGCGACATATTCGCTAATTTACTAAACTAAATTAGAAGTTTTTTGTTTTAAGCATAGAGACAAAGACTTTATATATGAATCGCAAAAAACTTCTATCCTCAACATATAATATGTCGTTCGGGTTACTACCTGCAATGATTACTATGATTTTATGCGAATTTATCTGTCAAGAAATCGCTATATATATTGGATTAGGCCTAGCTGGAATTCAACTTTTCATCTATTATGGTAGAAAAGCAAAAAAGCCAAACTTCATATTAGATATGACCGCTATTGTTTTACTAGCATTAACTATTTCCACTTTCTTTTACGATAACTATTGTCCACAAGGAATGATTCCTATTACAATAGAAGCAACAATTATAATTCCTTTATTTCTGATCTTTCTACATAAAAATCGATTTATTTCTTATTTTTTATATCGAAGAAAATCAGAAAACAGACACTATTTTGCTCAAGGAGCTCAAGCCTCTATTGTATCCTCACGGGTCCTATTCATATTGGGCGGCTTACACTTTTTAATACTTACAGTTTTCATTTTATTGGGGAAAATTGAAAGTGAACCTACTCATTGGATAATGTTTCGATTATCCCCCATACTAGTTCTGAGCTTAAGTATAATATTAAATCAAGCAGCGATAAACTACTTTAACAAAACAATAGCTTGTTCTGATTATTATCCTATTGTTAATAAAAGAGGATATGTTATAGGAAGAGCATTAAAAGATGATGTTCAATCGAACAAAGGACAACATATTTATCCTGTAATACGCATAGCCTTAATAGCTGGAAACGAACTCCTACTTTGCAAAAGACCTATTACCGCTTTTATTGAAAAAGATAAAATTGATGTACCCATTGAGGGTTTTCTTCGTTATAATGAATCAATCAGTAATGGAGTGCAACGATTAATAAAGGAAAACCTACCTCATATAGATAAAGAAATTGAACCTCTTTACCATATGACCTACTATTTTAAAAATGAAGAAACAAATCGTCTTATCTATTGTTTCTCTATTGATATTGAAAAAGAACAGATTAAAGAGGGATTTAAAAAAAGGGATGCGAAATTTTGGACTATAGATGATATTAAACAACGCATTCAGACTCCTTTCTTCTGTGATTTACTACAAGAAGAATTTGAACATATAAATCAAGTTATTTATACAAGAGAAAAATACAAGGAATCTTAGCCATCTGAGGTGG
>JAAYSY010000025.1 GCA_012518235.1 Bacteroidales bacterium | reverse complement strand
ATATTCTTTAATGAAAAACAGTTAAAATGAGTTATTTGGATTGGATTTTTTACTTTGTGTTTCTCTTGTGTTGTCGATTAATCCATGACTTGAGATATTTAACAAGTATAGATTTAAAATCTTCTATGCCCATTTTTGATTGATGCAACTAAGTACGATTATAACAGAGCTTTTTAGTTTTTGATGTAGCATGTTAATTTGCAGGGTAATTCAATAAATACATGTTACATTAAAGTTTGTGCATGTATCTATATAGCCGATTAGTTTTCACTTTTACGATGTAAAATGAGGTGTTGAGTTTTTTCTAATTCTCAATAGGTCGTTGATAAATAATATTAGCGCGTATAAATATACAAGATGAGCTAATGTGTAACGAGTTAAAGGTTAGGTCTGCCTTTTCTTTTATCAGCTCCCCACATTAGTTTGTTTCGTAGGGTATTGAAGAATAAATGGTTCGTTCTTTGAACAACTTTTATGCTATAGGGTGCTTTGCTAATATAGAGTTGGGTATTTTCATCTAAAGCTTTACTTCGGCCATCAATAGCGACGAGGAAGTTATGACTTCTACTTTCAATATCTAATGCAATAGTAGAGTTGTCACCAATTACAATAGGACGTACATTTAAGCTATGGGGAGCAACTGGAGTGATAACGAAGTCGTTAGCTTGCGGAACGAGTACAGGTCCACCAACACTAAGTGAATAGGCTGTTGATCCTGTAGGGGTAGCTACAACAAGACCATCTGCTTGATAGGTTGTTAAAAAATGGTTGTCAACTGTTGTGTGAATACTAATCATAGATGAAGTATCGCGTTTTAGCACAGCAATATCATTTAAAGCATAAGAGATTATCTCTTGAGGTCCGCTTGTCTTCAGTTGTAATACGCTACGCTCTTCAATTGTGAAGTTTTGCTTGTGTATCTCATCTATAACAAGGGCCATGTCATTAGGTGTTGTGTCAGCCAAGAATCCCAATCTTCCTGTATTTATGCCTAGAATGGGAATGTTTTTATTTCCTACTCGACTAGCTGCTTGTAAAAAAGTTCCATCTCCCCCTACGCTGATTACCATATCAGCATCAAAATGAGAACCAGAAAAGAGGGATACTGGGAAGTTCCATTTATTATCTTTAGTCAAAAAATGATAGAATTTTTTGCAAACCAATATTTCAGCATCATACTCAAGGAGTATTTCAAATAATTTATCTATGTGTCCTGACTTTTTGGGTTGATAAGTATTTCCTATGATTGCAAATTTCATATCTGTAGTTTTAGTAAAACAGCTAGAATACAAAAATGGGATTTTTTTCCAGCTTTCCTCTTATTGTATGACTAATATTTGTATTTTTGTAGAAAATCGATATAAATATTATGACTAGATTAAGTGTAAATATTAATAAAGTAGCTACAATAAGAAACTCAAGAGGAGAAAATACTCCAAATGTGGTTGAAGCTGCTATTAATTGTGAGAAATTTGGTGCGGAAGGAATAACTGTTCATCCAAGACCTGATGAACGTCATATAAAGAGACAAGATGTATATGATTTACGTCCTGTTTTAAAAACAGAATTTAATATTGAAGGGTACCCTTCGGATGATTTTATTGATATAGTTTTACAAGTAAAGCCACATCAAGTAACGCTGGTTCCTGATGGACCAGATCAAATAACTTCTAATGAGGGTTGGGATACAAAAATGCATTTGGACTTTTTAAAAGTTGTCCTTAATCGATTTAGTGAAGCAGGAATACGCACTTCTGTTTTTGTTGATCCTCATCCTGAGATGGTGGAATATGCAGCTAAAGCAGGAGCTGATCGTGTTGAACTCTATACTGAACCTTATGCTAAAGGTTATGCTGAAGATAGAGAAAAAGCGATTGCCCCGTATGTTGAGTGTGCTAACATAGCAAGATCGTGTGGTATAGGATTAAATGCAGGTCATGATTTGAGTTTGGAGAATTTAAATTATTTATATAAAACAATTCCTTGGATTGATGAGGTTTCTATTGGTCATGCATTAATTAGTGATGCATTGTACATGGGACTGGAAAAAACAATACAAGAGTATAAAAACTGTTTGCGCTAATGGTTGGAGTATTATTAATGGCTCAGGGTGTGGTTGAAGGTATTGATTCTTTAATGTTAGAGAACCCTGTATTAACAGAGGTGAATGCCTCGGAGTCTATGAATCTTTTTGATTTAGCAGTAAAGGGGGGATGGATTATGATAGTTCTTCTCCTTTTGTCTTTAATTGCGTTTTATATCCTTTTTGAACGGATATATATTATCCGAAAAGCAGGAAAAGAGGACCCTTTATTTATGGATAAAATAAAAGACTATATTCTAGAAGGAGAGATAAAATCAGCTCTTCAGTATTGCAGAGCAACTAATACTCCATCTTCTCGGATGATAGAGAAGGGAATTAGTCGTTTGGGTCGGCCAGTGAATGATATTCAGGCAGCGATTGAAAATGTAGGGAACATGGAAGTTGCCAAGCTAGAAAAAGGAATAAACTTTATGGCGACTATTGCTGGAGGTGCACCTATGATTGGTTTCTTAGGGACTGTAACAGGTATGGTTAGAGCTTTTTATGAAATGGCAAATGCTGGGAATAATGTGGATATTACTTTATTGTCCGGAGGTATTTATGAGGCCATGGTAACTACTGTTGGTGGTTTAATTGTAGGTATTATAGCAATGTTTGCTTATAACTACCTTGTTACCCTAGTCGATGGAATCGTAAACAAAATGGAAAGTAAAACTATGATGTTTATGGATTTGCTGAATGAACCCGTAAAAAAATAGAGGGGAACTCTGTTTAATCTATTAATTTTATTACCTTTTACATTATGTTAAAGCGTAGAACAAGAGTATCACCAGTATTTAATATGGCGTCAATGACTGACATCATATTCTTGCTATTGATCTTTTTTATGATTACTTCCACTGTAGTTTCACCAAATGCTATTAAAGTTTTGTTACCTCAAGGTAAACAACAAACTTCAGCTAAACCTTTAACTCGAGTTATTATTGATAAAGAATTAAATTATTATGCGGGTTTTGGAAACGATAAAGAAGAACAAATGCAGTTGGATGAATTAGCTCCTTTTTTACAAGAGTGTGCTATTCGTGAACCTGAGATGTATGTGGCATTATTTGCTGACGAGACAGTTCCTTATAGAGAGATAGTTCGTGTGCTGAATATTGCTAATGAGAATAAGTTTAAAATGGTATTGGCGACTCGTCCACCTTCAGATAGGAATTAAATGAATAATAAAGAAAAGGGAAAATATATAGGTATAATTGGAGCTTTTGTTGTCCATGTTGCATTCATTGCCCTTTTGTTTTGGATAGGTATAATAATACCTGAGCCTGAAGAAGAAAGTGGTGTTCCTGTTTTATTAGGAAATATCGACTTTGCTCAAGGTTCTTTTGATCCTGAATCGTTAAGTGCTGACTATAGTGAGGCTCAAGATGTAGCTGTTTCTGAAGCCATTGAAGTGGAAGAGCAACATTTAATTACACAGGATGAAGAACAAACGATACCAATGGAAGAGCAAAGTGAAGCTCCAAAACCTGTTGAAGCGAAACCACAGCCTACAGAGGCTGAGATTGCGGCTGAAAAAAGACGCTTGGCTGAGGAAAAAGCAGCACGTGAAAAGAAAGCTGCTGCTGATGCTGCAGCCAAACGTGTATCGGGTGCTTTTGGCAAAGGGTCGTCTATGGGCAGTAAAGGCGAGTCTCAGCAGGGTACTGGTGTTGAAGGTGTAGTGACTGGAAGTCATGATACGGGTAAAAAAGAAGGTATTGGAGGCTATGGTAATTTTGATTTAAGTGGCCGATCAATAGGTCCTGAAGGGTTGCCTCGTCCAATATATAATGTACAAGATGAAGGATTGGTAGTTATCAATATTCTAGTGAATCCAGAAGGTCAAGTAATTAATACTACTGTAAATTTGTCTAAGACAAATACAGCAAATCCTTCTTTACGTAAAGCGGCAGAAGATGCTGCTAAAAAAGCACGCTTTAATTCCGTTAGTGGTGTGAATAACCAATCGGGAACAATAACATATCAATTTAATTTAAAATAGAATTATTATGAGTACAATACATGTTTTTTTTGCAGATGGTTTTGAAGAAATAGAGGCATTAACGGTTGTTGATGTCCTTCGAAGAGCTGAATTAGATGTGATAATGACGTCAGTAACAGGAAAAAAGGATGTAACAGGTGCTCATGGTGTTATTGTGCAATGTGATGAGACATTTGAGTCTTGTGATTTTTCAAAAGCAGTACAATTAGTTCTTCCAGGGGGGATGCCTGGTGCAGAAACCTTAGCCAATCACAAAGGACTACAAGAATTATTGAATAAGTTTAATAAGGAGCAAAAAGCTATCGCTGCAATTTGTGCGGCACCTATGGCACTTGGGAAATTAGGGTTATTAGATGGTCGTAAAGCTACCTGCTATCCAGGCTTTGAAGAATTTCTTATTGGTGCAGAGTGTACAGGTGAATTAGTTGTACAAGATGAATATATTATCACAGGTAAAGGTCCTGGAGCTTCTATAGAATTTGCATTAAAAATTGTTGAGCGTTTGGTGGATAAGAAGAAGGCTCAAGAATTGGCAAAGGGTATGTGCTACACTTCTTAATCTAAAGTATATATGAAAAGATATGCCGTTATAGTTGCTGGTGGTAAAGGTACTAGGATGAAAAGTTTGGTGCCTAAACAATTCATTGAATTGAAAGGAAAGCCTATACTAATGCATACATTAGAGGTTTTTTATACCTATGATAAGGGTATTGAGCTTTTTTTAGTATTACCTGAAGATCAGCAACTAGTTTGGCAAGAATTGTGTAAAAAACATTATTTTAAAATACCACATACTGTAGTTACAGGAGGAGTAACCCGTTTTCATTCTGTTAGTAATGGTTTAAAAAAAATTGAAGGGGATGGGGTTGTGGCAATTCATGATGGTGTGCGTCCCTTTGTTTCTTTATCTGTTTTAGATTCATGCTTTAAATCTGTAGAAAAATGGGATGCTGTTATTCCTACAGTTGATATACAAGAGTCTATCAGAGAGATTATTGATGAAGGTGCCACACAAATGGTTGATCGCTCTAAGTATATGCTAGTTCAAACTCCCCAGGTTTTCAAAACGAAGTTATTAAAGGCTGCATATAATCAGCCTTACTCTCCTTTATTTACTGATGATGCTTCTGTAGTTGAAGCCTTTGGAGAGACGGTCCATACCGTTGAAGGGAATTTTGAAAACATAAAATTAACTACCCCCTACCATCTTAAAATTGCTGAAGTTCTTATGTAATGTTTGATTTAACTATACAAGATATTAAATATCTAACTGGAGTAGGTCCACGACGTGCTATCCTATTAAATAAAGAGGTAAACATCTATTCGTTGCATGATCTACTTTATTATTTCCCTTATAAACATATTGACAGAAGTAGAATCTATAGTATTCGAGAACTACATGGTTCTATGCCTTATATCCAATTGAAAGGTAAAATACTATCTATGGATAAAGTAGGTGAAGGATATAAAAAAAGACTAGTTGCTCATTTTAGTGATGGCACTGGAGTTGTTGATTTAGTTTGGTTTCGTGGAATTAAATATGTAGAAAAGACATTTAAACTAAATAGGGAGTATATTGTTTTTGGCCGTCCAACAGTCTTTAACCAAAGGTTGAATTTAGCACATCCAGATATTGAAGATGTTTCGGAAGAAGTCTTATCTAATTTAGGTCTAAGGCCCTACTACAATACGACTGAGAAAATGAAAAGAGCAGGTTTGACCTCTCGCGTCATCGAAAAGATGATGGCTCAGGTTTTGAGTATGTTAAAAGCGCCCTTAAACGAAACCCTTCCTAATTATATATTGCATAAAGAAAAACTAATGCCTTTGACTGAGGCAATAGAAAATATGCATTTCCCTAAAAATCCAGTTAAATATAGAGAAGCAGAGTATCGCATCAAGTTTGAAGAGCTTTTCTATCTTCAATTAAACATACTACGTTATGCTAACGAACGACAGAAAAAGTACAAGGGCTATGTTTTTTCAAAAGTCGGATCAGCTTTCAATGATTTCTTTTATAAAAATCTTCCTTTTGAATTAACAGGTGCACAAAAACGTGTAATTAAGGAGATTCGTCGAGATGTAGGGAGTGGAATACAGATGAATAGGCTTCTTCAAGGAGATGTTGGAAGTGGAAAGACACTTGTTGCGTTGATGAGTATGTTAATAGCTTTAGATAATGGCTATCAGGCCTGTATGATGGCACCCACTGAGATTTTAGCCCAACAACATTTTGAGACAATACAAGAACTTTTGTTTGGCTTAGATATTCATGTGGAACTATTAACGGGTTCAGTGTCTGCTAAGAAAAGACGTAGCATTCATAGTGGTTTGTTAGATGGTAGTATTCAGATTTTAGTGGGTACTCATGCTTTAATTGAGGATACGGTTCAGTTTTCAGCATTAGGGTTTGCTGTGATTGATGAACAACATAGATTTGGAGTAGCACAACGTGCAAAATTATGGACTAAAAGTAAATTGCCTCCTCATGTTTTAGTCATGACAGCAACGCCTATTCCTAGAACGTTAGCAATGACTATTTATGGAGATTTAGAAGTCTCAATTATTGATGAGTTGCCGCCCGGAAGAAAGCCTATTATAACAGAACATCGATTTGATTCAAATAGAAAGGCTCTTTATCAATTTATTTCAGCGCAAGTTAAAAGTGGACGTCAAATTTATGTAGTTTATCCTTTGATAGAAGAGAGTGAAAAGATTGACTTGAAAAATCTTGAGGATGGTTATCTTCAAATTCAAAATGAATTTCCTGCCTTTAAAATAAGTAAGGTGCATGGAAAGATGAAGGCACAAGAAAAAGAAGAGCAGATGCAATGTTTTGCTCGTGGGAAGACTCAAATTATGGTGGCTACAACTGTTATTGAAGTAGGGGTAAATGTACCTAATGCTACAGTTATGGTTATTGAAAATGCGGAGCGGTTTGGTCTTTCTCAGCTTCATCAACTTAGGGGGCGTGTGGGTAGGGGGGGAGAACAATCGTATTGTATTCTTGTTTCCAGTTTCAAATTATCTGAAGATACACGTAAGAGATTAGAAATAATGGTTCAGACTAATGATGGGTTTGAAATTGCAGAGGCTGATTTAAAGTTGCGTGGTCCAGGAGATCTAGAAGGAACTCAGCAGAGTGGGGTATCTTTTGACTTGAAAGTTGCAAGTATTACAAGAGATAGTCAATTAATGAGATATGTAAGAGCTATAGCCACGAAAATAATCCAAGACGACCCATTGTATAAGAAAGTCGAAAATAAAATTCTTTGGTCAGAACTTTCCCGATTATATAAGAGGGAAAAAAACTGGGGTGTTATTAGCTAAACGTATTAAGTTAGTTTATTGTCTAATGAATATGTTATACAACATGGTGTTGTTTTATTTACTTGATATATAGTTTGTTAGCTTTGTCTTTGGTTCCTTTTAAACGTAAAAAAATAGGATAAAAGAAGAACAATTCTTCGGATTTTATTTTTTAAAGGTTACCTTTGAACGTATTTTATCAGAAAACGAACTGAAAATTTATTAGTTTTGATTGAAAAAACATTAATTATATTAAAACCATGTACTCTTCAGAGGGGATTGATTGGAGAAATCATTCAACGCTTTGAACGAAAAGGTTTAAAGCTAGCTGGGTTAAAGATGGTTCAGTTAGATGATGTTATACTTTCTGAGCATTATGCTCATTTGAGTAATAAGCCCTTTTTTCAAAGAGTGAAAGATTCCATGATGGCTTCTCCCGTTGTTATATGCTGTTTAGAGGGGGTGGAGGCTGTTCAGACGGTTAGAGCACTTGTTGGTGTAACTAATGGAAGATTAGCTAATCCTGGAACAATACGTGGCGATTATAGTATGAGTTTTCAGGAAAATATTATACATGCAGCTGATTCTGTTGAAACTGCTAATGATGAAATAAAGAGATTCTTTAAGTCTGAAGAGATTTTTGACTACAAGCAGGTAACATTCGATTATCTGTATGCCAATGATGAATTTAAATAAACTAGTCCAATGAGTTCAAATTGTTTGAGATTTTTAATGATTACTATTACAATAGCTTTAATGGGAGCATCCCAAATTAAGGCTCAAGACTTAATTGCTAGGCAAGCGCCTATAGATAAAAAATTAGGTAGCGTAGACTCTTTACACTTACAAAAGCAAATTAAAGCTGAACAATCTGAGTTTCCAGCTTTAAGTCTTTATCCAACATGGAGTAATGAGTATGTTCATCGTTATGGTAAAGATGTAGTAATTCCTGAAAAGTACACCATTGACTTAACAGGTTTTTGTATGCCAACGTCACATACTCGTATAACCTCTAAATTTGGACCCCGTTGGCGTAGAATGCATAATGGGTTAGATATTAAAGTATATACTGGCGATACTATTGTTGCTGCATTTGATGGTAAAGTAAGAATAGTTAAATATGAGCGTAGAGGTTATGGTAAGTACGTTGTGATTCGTCATGATAATGGTTTGGAAACAGTTTATGGGCATTTATCAAAACAATTAGTTGAGGAGAATCAACGTGTAGTAGCTGGGGAGCCTATTGGACTAGGAGGAAATACAGGACGATCTACTGGATCTCATCTTCATTTTGAAACTAGATTTTTGGGTGTTGCTTTAAATCCTGAACATTTGTTTGACTTCCCAAATCAAGATATTGTTGCAGACACTTACACCTTTAGAGGAAAAGGTAATGCTAATCGAAATGCTGTTGCATCTTCAGCTGCATCATACTATAAGGTCAAATCTGGAGATACTTTAGGCCGTATAGCTAGTCGACAAGGGGTGACTGTTTCGCAATTATGTAAGTGGAATAATATTTCAAGAAATTCTATTTTAAGACCAGGTCAAGTACTTCGTTGTTCTTAACAGAACAAAGATATTTTATAAAATAATAAGAGAGGGTGTAGCTAAGAGGTATTTAGCTCACCCTCTTTTCTTTTTTTCTCTATTTATTTCTTACCTTTGAATTCGATACATATTTGACTATGATGGAAGAAACTAACGATCAATTTAAGCAGGTAATTATTAAGTGTCGCAACTTATTTGAAAAGAAACTTCATGACTATGGTCCAGCGTGGAGGATTTTGCGTCCTGTTTCAGTGACAGATCAGCTTTTAATTAAAGCAAATAGAATACGGAGTATTGAAATAAAAGGAGTATCATTAGTAGATGAAGGCATTAGCTCAGAGTTTATGGCTATTGTAAACTATGGAATTATAGGTCTTATCCAACTAAAATTAGGCTATGCTGAATCAGCAGATATAGATAATGATCAAGCTCTAGAGCTTTATGATAAATATTCGAAAGAAGCTTTAGATTTGATGATAGCAAAGAATCATGACTATGATGAGGCTTGGCGTAGTATGAGGGTTTCGTCTTATACTGATTTAATTTTAATGAAAATATATAGAACAAAACAAATTGAATCTTTAGCAGGTAAGACATTAGTCTCAGAAGGCATCGATGCTAATTATATGGATATGATAAATTATGCTGTTTTTGGTCTGATAAAATTAGAATTTGGAAAATAATAATAGACATAGAATAAAAGTAGTAGTAGTTAATTGTTGTAGATTTATTTTAGCTACAGCTTTTATCTTTTCCGGCTTTGTGAAGGCTGTTGACCCCATGGGTACTCAATATAAAATTGAAGATTATCTTAGTGCTTTCCATCTAATTGACTGGGTTCCTTCTTTTTTTCCTATTGTAATATCCGTATTACTTTCTTGTGTTGAGTTTACTATAGGTGGTTTGTTGTTGTTGGGTATAAGAAGAAAGGTGGCAACTTATGGTGCTTTTCTATTAATGTTACTAATGACGCCTTTAACTCTTTATCTAGCTCTATTTGATCCAATATCAGATTGTGGTTGTTTTGGTGACGCTGTCACCTTATCGAATTGGGATACTTTTTGGAAAAATATATTACTTTTAATCTCTTCATTTTTCACTTTTAAGTATAGAAGGGTAATGTTCCGTTTTTATACATTAAAAACGGAATGGATGGCGTCGCTATATACAATATGTTATGTTTTTGGTTTATCTTTATATTGTCTTTATTATCTCCCTGTAATTGATTTTAGACCTTATCATATTGGAGTTAATTTTAGAGATGGACGAGTTATTCCAGAAGGCGCTAAACCTTCTATTTATGAGACTATTTTTGTTTTAGAAAAAGATGGAGTACAAGAGGAGTTTACAGTAGAAAACTATCCAGATAGTACATGGACTTTTGTTGAGAGTAAGACTAAATTAATTCAAAAAGGATATGAACCACCTTTAGCTGACTTCTCTATGGTTGATATAGAAACAGGCTTAGATATCACTGATGATATACTATCAGATTCTATTTTTACTTTTTTATTAGTATCCTATCGTTTAGACTTAGCTGATGATAGTAATATAGATTTGGTCAATGAGATTTACGATTATAGTATTGAACAAGGGTATAATTTTTACGCTTTAACCTCATCCTATGATGATGAAATTGAAGTGTGGTGTGATAAAACTGGAGCGGAATATCCTTTTGCGCATGGAGATGATATTGTTTTGAAAACGATGATTCGATCCAACCCTGGACTAGTTTTGATAAAGAACGGGGTGATATATAATAAGTGGAGTCACAATGATTTGCCAGATGAGTTTGATTTAAGTACATCTTTAGAAAAACTGCCACTTGGTGAGATAGCTATCGAAAAAAATAATCAACTGAGTTCTGTTACTATGGGCTATTGGGTTCCTCTTTTATTGATTTTTTTATTTGATATCACTATGATTCGAAAAGGTCCCAAATCAAAGAAAGACGGTGATAGTGAAAAGCAAGAAGATGAGGAGCTGAATGAACAATTGGTAGACAATGAAGGTGGGACTCTGAATGAAGTTTAGCTTATCAAATTAGAAGTAATAAAACATATATTACAATAGATATTAATATACTAAAAAATTAGAGACAATGAGAAAAAAAATTGTAGCAGGTAATTGGAAAATGAACTTGAACCTTAATGAAGGAGTAGAATTAGCAAAAGAATTAAAAAACATATTAGATGCTGACAAACCAAATTGTGATGTGGTAATCTGTACACCATTTATTCACTTAGCTTCTATTACTCCTTTAGTTGGCGATTTGATTGGTGTAGGTGCAGAGAATTGTGCAGATAAAGAATCTGGAGCTTATACAGGTGAGGTTTCAGCTGCTATGGTAGCTTCAACAGGAGCTAAATATGTTATTTTAGGTCACTCTGAGCGTCGTGCTTACTATCATGAAACATCAGAAATATTGAAAGATAAAGTAGAACTTGCTTTAGCTAATAAGTTAACTCCAATATTCTGTATTGGTGAGGTTCTAGAAGAGCGTGAAGCAAACAAACAAAATGAAGTAGTAAAGAAACAAATTACTGATGCTCTATTTAATTTATCAGCAGAAGACTTTTCTAAGATTGTTTTAGCTTATGAGCCAGTTTGGGCTATTGGTACTGGAAAAACTGCTTCACCTGAACAAGCACAAGAAATACATGCTTATATTCGTTCTGTTGTAGCTGAGAAGTATGGTAAAGAAGTTGCTGATAATACATCTATTCTTTATGGTGGTAGCTGTAATCCTTCTAATGCAAAGGAATTATTTGCAAATCCTGATGTTGATGGTGGACTAATTGGTGGTGCTTCGTTGAAAGCTGAAAACTTTAAAGGAGTTATTGACGGATTTAAATAAGTAAAAGTATAAAAGGAAAGTGAACTTAAGTTTTAAGCTTAGGTTTTCTTTCCTTATTTTTATTTTTCTATCTTATCATAATGTAT
>JAAYSY010000142.1 GCA_012518235.1 Bacteroidales bacterium | reverse complement strand
TTTTTCTATAAGGCTTTTGTTGGTAGCTAATTTTTACTTGATAAACAGCAGCCTCTAAACCAAAAACACTAGCAGCATAAGCAAGAGCAGCTCCCCATTGACCAGCTCCAGTTTCTGTAGTTATATTCGTAACTCCTTCTTTTTTGCAATAATATGCTTGAGCTAAAGCTGAGTTTAGTTTGTGCGAACCAATAGGACTCACACTTTCATTTTTAAAATAGATATGAGCGGGTGTACCTAGTGCTTTTTCTAATCCATAAGCTCTTACTAGAGGAGTACTTCTGTAATTTTTATACATTTCACGCACTTCGCTAGGTATCTCTATCCAAGCATCTGTTTGGTTTAATTCTTGACGACATAGTTCTTCTGCAAAAACAGGAGCTAAGTCTTTAACCTCAACAGGTTTTTTAGTTTCTGGATGAAGAGGTAATAGCGGCTTATTTTTCATATCCGCTTGTATGTTATACCAGTATTTAGGAATTTCAGATTCTTCTAAAATGAATTTCTTTCTACGTTCACTCATATCACTTGTAATAAAAAATTAGTATTGAAGTCAAAAATACTCTTTAAAAAAGGAATATCAACCGAAATCTTTAAATTATTCGCAATTTATAGATAAATGAGATGAATAGATGTAGTTGCTCTATTTGCATATAAATATCTTTTAAGTATGTTTGTGTACATCAATTAACTCTATGAAAGTTTATCATAAGTTTTTACTTTATCAAAACAAATGGTTGAAACCTTATATAGATAAGGTCCTTACCATAATGCAATGGATTACTTATCTGTGTTCTGTTGCTTTATTCATTGCTTTAATTTTTGAGAAGGGCTTTTCTATCACTGCTAGTGAAGCTTTACTAGTACATAGAGTTTATAAAATTGTTTGGATTGTTTTTTTGATTGATATAACCTTACCTTTTATATTGGCTTATCGAAGTACAAAGAAGAGCTTTAGGCATATAATGTGGATATTAAGCCTTTTACTCTACTTGACCTTAATACCTGTTGTTTTTAATCAGCCAGATGAGGGAGGAGCAGTACTTAAGTTTTGGTTGCTTACTAATCATCCATTATTTAGATTAACACTGTTAGTCTTATTGTCTTTTATGAATTTGTCTTATGGTTTGATTAAAATGCTGGGTAGTAGAACAAACCCCTCTCATATTTTAGCAGGTAGTTTTATTGTTATTATTCTTATAGGTAGTGGCCTTTTAATGCTTCCTAAATGTACCGTGGATGGTATTTCATGGGTGGACTCATTGTTTGTTGCTACTAGTTCTGTATGTGTTACGGGTTTATCGCCTGTAGATATAGCTACCACATTTACATCTAGCGGATTAACGATTATTGCTATACTTATTCAAATTGGAGGATTAGGTGTAATGACATTTACTAGTTTTTTTGCTCTGTTTTTTATGGGGAATACCTCACTATTTAGTCAGATTGCTGTACGCAATGTCATGAAAAATGAGTCTTTAAATTCGTTACTATCTACCATTCTTTATATTTTATTTTTCACTTTGGTTATTGAGGGGGTGGGGATGTTTGCAATTTGGACAAGCATCCATGACACTTTGAATTTATCCATTGAGGAAGAGTTGGCTTTTTCTGCCTTTCACTCCATTTCTGCATTTTGTAATGCAGGAATATCTTCTTTTCCTGAAGGATTGGCTAATCCATTAATTCAAAACGGTAGTAACTCGATATTTATTTATATAGCTTGTTTAGTGTTATTGGGAGGGATAGGCTTTCCTATACTGGTTAACTTTAAAGATATATTTTTCTTTCATATAAAGCGTTTTGTTCTATCTATTAAAACTAGACGATGGCAACAAAAAGGAAGAAGACATCTTTATAATTTAAATACACGCATTGTATTAATTACTACTTTTATATTAGTATTAAGTGGTTTTATTTTGGTTCTTTTGTTTGAATGGAATAATGCTTTAGAAGGGATGCGTATAGGAGATAAACTAACGCATGCGTTTTTTACCTCTGTAACTCCTCGATCTGCAGGTTTTTCAAATATTGATATATCCTCTTTTCGTATACAAACACTGATGTTATTTGTACTTTATATGTGGATTGGAGGAGCTTCTCAATCTACAGCTGGAGGAGTTAAAGTAAATACAATAGCTGTAGTTTTTTTGAATATAAAGTCAGTAATAAAGGGGTCTGATAGAATTGAAGTGTTAGGTCGTGAATTATCCTATGAGTCAATTCGTCGATCGAATGCTGCAGTAGTGATATCTCTTATTACTCTGTTTGTATCTCTTCTCATAATGACTTTTTTAGAACCCAGCTTACCATTTAGTGAAATCGCTATTGAGTGTGTAGCTGCTTTGAGTACGGCAGGATCTGGTACAGGTATTACGGAGCATTTTAGCGTGGGGAGTCGTTTATTTATTACATTGTTAATGTTTGTAGGACGTGTAGGTATAATGACTTTAATGTTTGGTTTTGTAAGGCAACGTAGTAAAAGGAAATACCATTATCCAAGTGATCACATCATTATAAACTAGAGTTTTTATTTATTAAATAAAAAGTATGAAATACATTGTTATTGGATTAGGGAATTTTGGCTATGTTTTAGCCGATGAATTAGCAGCCTTAGGGCATGAAGTGATTGGGGTTGATATTAAAGAAGCTCGTGCCGATTTAATAAAAGATCAAATAGCGACCTCTTTTGTATTAGACGCTACCGATGAACAATCGTTATCTGTGCTGCCATTGCATGCAGTAGATGCAGTGATTGTAACCATTGGGGAGAATTTTGGTGCTTCTATTCGTGTTGTTGCTTTGTTGAAAAAAGAAAAAGTAAAGTGTATTTATGCTCGTGCTATTGATGAGGTTCACAAGTCTATTTTAGAAGCATTCGAAATAGATAAAATTCTCACTCCTGAGGAAGATGCTGCTTTGAATTTAGTACATAGCTGGGGCTTTGGAATTGAAGTGGACTCATTTCAGATAACAAGAGAACATCAAGTATTTAAATATCAAGTACCCGAAAGACTAGTGGGGTACTTTGTTCAAGAATTAAACTTAGAAAAAGAATTTAACTTACGTGTTTTAGGACTAAAACGGGCTATTAGAGAAAAAAATAGGTTAGGACTTGATATTACTACTTACTATTTGATAGAAGATATTACTAAAGATGAAAAAATAATGAAAGGAGATGAGTTAATTTGTTTTGGTAAAAGCGTTGATTTTCAAAACTTTTGGAAGGTATTGTAAGTAATCCTTATGGTGTACTTTTGTTTGTCGTTATTTATATGTGTTTTATTCAATTCGACTGTTCTGGAATAGAGCAATGACTTCTATTCTATAGTAATTGCTATTAATTAATAAAATTAAAGTTGAGTTTTTATAAATATGTTGCGTAAAATTATCCATATTGATATGGATGCTTTTTTTGCATCTGTGGAGCAACGTGATAATCCAGAGTTGCGAGGGAAACCTGTAGCCGTTGGACATTCCAGTAAGAGGGGAGTAGTAGCTGCTGCTAGTTATGAGGCTCGCAAATATGGTGTTCATTCCGCTATGCCTTCTGTTCAAGCGAGTAGATTATGTCCTCATCTTATCTTTGTTCCAGGTAGAATGCATATTTATAAAGAAGTCTCTAAACAAGTTCATGAAATATTTAGAGAATATACCGATCTAATTGAACCATTATCTATTGATGAGGCTTTTCTAGATGTTACAGAGAACAATAAAGAGATTCCTTTAGGAGTAACTATTGCAAGAGAAATTAAAGAGAAAATAAAAGAGCAATTACAATTAACAGCATCAGCAGGAGTATCTTATAATAAATTCCTTGCAAAAATAGCCTCTGATATTCGAAAACCTGATGGTTTATGTACCATTCATCCAGAACAAGCTCTGGATTTTATTTCAGATTTACCTATTGAATCTTTTTGGGGTGTAGGACCTGTTACGGCTAAAAAAATGCATCGGTTAGGTATTCATACGGGTCTCGATTTAAGGGAAACTTCCCTACAGACCCTTATACGTCATTTTGGGAAATCTGGACAACTTTATTATGACTTTTCAAGAGGTGTTGATTTGCGACCGGTTGAGTCTGAAAGAGTAAGAAAATCGGTGGGGTGTGAGAATACATTAGAAAAAGATTTAAAACGCAAGTCTTCTTTTATTATTGAACTATATCATGTAGCAACAGAACTGGTTGTTCGACTTGAAAAGAGTGAGTTTAGAGGAAACACATTAACATTGAAAATTAAATTCAATGATTTTTCTCAAGTTACACGCAGTCAAACCTTAGAACATCCTATTTATAAGCTTAAAGAAATTTTAGCTCTAGCTAAAAAATTGTTTCAAACCATAGAAGAAAAACGTCCTATTCGATTGATTGGCTTATCAGTTTCTAATCCTGTACAACAAAAAGAGGAACAAGGAGAGGTTTGGGAACAATTAAGTTTCGATTTTAGTGATTGGGATTAATATTAATGTGTATCTATAATAATTCAAATTTATCAGCATCCTTCCAAACTGGAAACTTATTTCTTAACCTTGTAACTTCATTTAAATCTATTTCCACTTGTAGAATAGCTTCTTTATTGATGGGGGCTGCGCATAACAAATCCCCTTTTGGAGAATAAACACAACTAAATCCATGATGATCTAATTGATTACTATCTTGACCAATGCGATTAACACCTATTACATACGATTGATTTTCTATGGCTCGAGCAGAAAGAAGTGTTTCCCAAACTTTTTGTCTAACAGTAGGCCAGTTGGCAACATAAATTAGTAAATCGTAATAGGGTGTTATATTGCGACTCCAAACAGGAAATCGCAAGTCATAACAAATCAAAAGTCTGATGTCCCAACCCTTATAACTAAATAGTTCAGGGTCGTTTCCAGCAGTTAAAACTTCAGATTCTCTACCCATTCTAAATAAATGCCTTTTATCATAAAAAAAAGTTTCACTATTGGGCGTTACAAAAAAAGCCCTATTAAAGTATGCGTTTTTATCTTTTACTAAAAAACTACCCGATAAGGCTATTCCATAATCAAAAGCCCATTGTTTGAGCTTATTAATTGTATTTCCATGAAACGAGTCTTCAGCTAGATTGAGATTTTTTAAGGCAAAACCTGTTGTGAATAGTTCAGGAACTATTGCAACATCTGTTTGACCTTTAAGTGTTATTAGTTTCTTTTCTAACTTATTTAAGTTCGCTTCAGGGTTGTCTTCTACAATTGATTGTTGCAATAAGGATATCCGTAACTTTTCCATAGGTTTGTTTATTTAGTTCATTTTCTCTCTTTTAATTTAATATCAAGATCACCTAAATCAAATCTTTCAGGATGCTTTCCTTTAAAGTCTTTGAAATAAAGCTTAACCTCTCGCATATCTTTAACAACATCTCCAGAAGGGTATATTACTTTATTGGCAAAAATACATTTCTTTTCATAATCGATAGCGGCTAATATTATAGGTACTTTAGCCCCTAATGCAATGTAATAAAATCCTAGTTTCCATTCAGGGTTGGCTTTACGTGTAGCTTCAGGAGTAATGGCTAAGTGAAATTTGTCTTTTGCATTAAAAGCTTCGGCCATTTGATCTACAAGCGACGTTTTTACTCCACGATGTACAGGGATACCGCCTACACGTCTAAAAAAAGGACCAAAAGGAAAACGGAACCACTCTTTTTTCATCATAAAGTGACTGTCTTTTTCGCCCAAAGCCCCATAAAAGAGCTTACCTAGGAAAAGGTCAAAATTAGATGTGTGAGGTGCTACACAGATAACACATTTGTCAAATATTTCAACGGTAACATCCATTTTCCACCCAAGAATGTTTTTATAAATAAATTGATATATTTTTCGTTTCATATTATGTGATTTTTAATTCTAATACTATAGGATTTATGAAACAAAGATAGATATAATATTAAGATATGTAGATGTTGATATAGTTTTGTTCCGTTTTATGTGGTATTCTAATGAAATAAGATTATTTTTGTTTTGTTCAAAATAAGTAGAATTAGTGGGTTGAATTGAGATGTTTAAGGAAGCCCTTTTTTTATGAGAGTAGAAAAGCTATCGTTGTTTTTTGAAATAGAAAAAAATAAGCGACCTTTGCATTAATCTATTTTTAATGATAGATATTTAATAATACACCTTTAAAATAAAACAAATAAAAAAGTAACATGATTAAAAGTGCATTACAGATAGCTAGAGCTGACTATCAGCCTAAACTACCAAAGTCTTTAAAAGGAAATGTAACAATTGAACAAGGCGAAGCTACACAATCAGTAGCCGATCAAGAGGAAATAAAAAAACTGTTTCCTAATACTTATGGAATGCCTGTTCTTAAGTTCGTTGAATCAGATGAGAAAACAGATTTCCCTGCGGTTAATGTAGGTGTGATTTTGTCAGGAGGACAAGCTCCAGGTGGACATAATGTTATCTCTGGTCTTTTCGATGGTTTGAAAAAGATGAATGATGATAGCAAGCTTTATGGTTTTATTTTAGGTCCTGCTGGTTTGATTAACCACGAATACAAAGAATTGACTGCTGATATTGTTGAAGAGTATCGCAATACAGGTGGTTTTGATATCATAGGTTCGGGTAGAACTAAGCTTGAAACTACAGAGGATTTTGAGAAAGGATATGAAATTCTAAAAGAATTAGGAATCTCTGCATTAGTTATGATCGGTGGAGATGACTCGAATACTAATGCTTGTGTTTTAGCAGAGTATTTTGCTCAAAAAGAGTATGGCATCCAAGTAATTGGTTGTCCTAAAACAATCGATGGTGACTTGAAAAATGAATGGATTGAAACATCTTTTGGTTTTGATACTGCTTGTAAAGTTTACTCTGAAGTTATAGGTAATATACAAAGAGACTGTAACTCGGCTAGAAAATACTGGCACTTCATTAAACTAATGGGACGTTCAGCATCTCATATCGCTCTAGAATGTGCGTTGCAAGTTCAACCTAATGTTTGTTTAGTTTCTGAAGAAGTTGCAGAAAAAGAATTATCATTAGACGATGTAGTTGAGCAAATAGCATCTATAGTTGCACAACGTGGTGCAGAAGGAAATAACTTTGGTACTGTGCTTATACCCGAAGGTATTATTGAGTTTATACCTGCAATGAAACGTTTAATTGCAGAGTTAAATGATTTCTTAGCTGAAAATGCTGAAGAATTTTCTCATATTAAAGCAAGTCATCAAAGAGACTACATTATTAGCAAACTAACTGCTGAAAATGCTAAAACATATGCAAGTTTACCAGAGACTGTAGCTCGTCAATTATCTCTTGATCGTGACCCACATGGTAACGTACAAGTGTCTCAAATTGAAACAGAAAAATTGTTATCTGAGATGGTAGGCAATAAGTTGGCTGAGTGGAAGAAAGAAGGAAAATACGTAGGTAACTTCTCTCCTTTACACCACTTCTTTGGTTATGAAGGTCGCTGTGCTGCTCCTTCAAATTTTGACGCAGACTATTGTTATTCTTTAGGATATAATGCAGCTGCTTTAATTGAAAGTGGTAAAACAGGTTATATGTCATCTATTAGAAACACAACTGCTCCTGCTGATCAATGGATTGCTGGTGGTGTGCCAATTACAATGATGATGAATATGGAGAGACGCCATGGTGAGATGAAGCCTGTAATTCAAAAAGCTTTAGTTGAGTTAGATGGTGCTCCTTTCAAAGAGTTTGCTGCTAACAGAGATCAATGGGCAAAAGAAACATGCTATGTTTATCCAGGTCCTATACAATACTTCGGTCCATCTGAAGTTTGTGATCAACCAACTAGAACATTAAGCTTAGAGCAAAAAAATAAATAAAACATTTAATTAAAAGTTTTATCAAATTTAACCGATAGAGGGTTGG
Organism: Bacteroidales bacterium; assembly: GCA_012518235.1. Taxonomy (GTDB): domain Bacteria; phylum Bacteroidota; class Bacteroidia; order Bacteroidales; family Bacteroidaceae; genus Bacteroides_E. The sequence goes on along the minus strand of JAAYSY010000142.1, from coordinate 9,164 downwards.
GGTAAACTAACCTCTATCGGTTTTTTTTATAGTATGGCAGTTAAGAAAAAGACTAAGAAAAAAAAGAAGAAACGGAAATCAAGAAAGAAGAAGAATGATTTTCAACTCCCTCTTTGGTTCCATTATGTCTTACTCGGATTAATGGTCATTGTTTTTTTTTCAATAATTTATTTATTCTTTATACATCCGTATAAATATCGATGGAAAAAATGCACCGGTATAAAAGCTTATGGTGTGTGTATTCCTAAGGGTGATTATTTGCATGGGCTAGATGTATCTAGGCATCAAGGAAAAATAAATTGGGATGACTTAGCCTTAATAAGTAAAGAAGAGTTACCGTTAGATTTTGTTTTTATTAAAGCTACAGAAGGTGGAGATTTTAAGGATGAAAATTTTCAGTCTAATTTTAATTCTGCTAAAAAAACAGGTTTCATTCGCGGAGCCTATCACTACTACATTCCCTTAACTCCCGCAAAAAAACAAGCGGATTTTTTTATTCAAAATGTACCTCTGGAATCTGGAGATTTACCTCCAGTGTTAGATATTGAAGTTATTAATAAAAAAATGACGAGTGGGGCCCTTCAAGATAGCATCAAAATTTGGCTGTCACTTATTGAAAATCACTATCAAGTAACACCTATTCTTTATACTTCATATAAATTTAAATCGAAACACTTATCTCACGCTGATTTTGATAAGTATCCTTATTGGATAGCTCATTATTACATAGATACTGTGCGTTATGAAGGTGAATGGAGTTTTTGGCAACATACAGATGTGGGTATTGTTCCTGGAATAAAAGAACTTGTCGATCTTAATGTTTTTAATGGAACTAAAGTTCAATTAGAAGAGTTACTACTTCCTCCTTCTAATCCTCAGACAAAATAAGGTCAATCATTTTAGATTTCTATTACTATCAGTATTAAGACCTGCTCCTTGTCAAACCTAGTGGATGACTAGGGCAAGAGGTACATATGACTAAGGCAAGTGATTAACATGACCTAGTCATATTATTGGGGGCTAAATCCAAAGATGGATTATTCCTCTGGGCATGAAATAGCCGGTCTATTATATGAATTCAATGAGTATTATTTCAATGGTTATTTTTGAAACTTCAACATCATCCAGTTATTTTTCGTCTTATTACCAATCTCTTTAAGGTTTAGTTTAGTTGCTTCCTCCCTTAATAAAGAAGCATCAGCTTCATAAAACCCACTCATCATGAGTATTCCATTCGTATTCATTTTAGAAGCATAGATTTTCATATCTGCTAGTAAAATATTCCGGTTGATATTTGCAAAGATGATATCAAACGAGGAGTTAATACCCTGTAAAAACCCAGCATCCCCTAGTAAAACATTAATATCACTTAGTTTATTTAAAGTAATGTTTTCCGTTGCATTTTTTATACACCAAGCATCAATATCAATAGCTGTTATGTGCTTAGCACCTTTCATTTTAGCTAAAATGGAAAGAATAGCAGTTCCACACCCCATATCTAGAATTGTTTTGTCGTTCAAATCTTCCTCTAAAATAGTTTGCATCATTAAACTTGTAGTTTCATGATGACCTGTACCAAAAGACATCTGAGGATTAATTATGATATTAAACTCCTTTTGAGGAACTTCAGTATGAAAAGTACTGTGTATTATGCAACGATCGTCTATAATCAGTGGTTGGAAGTAATTTTTTTCCCACTCTTCATTCCAATTTTTATCTTCAACTTGTGTAGTAGTATATTCTATTTTTACATCCTTAATAGGAAAATTTGTAATGCATAAATCAAGATTTTCTTTGTTAAATAGAGATTGAGGAATGTAAGCTAAAAGGTGAGTTTCATGGTCAACAAAACTATCAAATCCTATTTCACCTAATAATGCGGTTAAAATATCTCGATTTATTTCCTCATAGGGTGCGATGTTAAATGTGAATTCTAAATAGTTCATATCTTCTGAATAGCGTATTAATAGGGTGATTCAATCTGAACAAAACACCCTGTGGGTTTGTTGTAATAGTAGAGAGTAATAGTGTGTTTACGCTCTCTTCAATACAAAGGTAATGATAATAGGGAAATCCCTATTATAGTATGGGGAAAATCTTTTAATACCCTATAAGTCAATGGTTATATTTGTATTGAGCTAATGTTTAACAATTTAAAGAAAAGAAAGATGAAAAAGAAATTTGCCTTGATATTAAGCACCTTCTGCCTTTCGTTAGGAGCTATGGCACAAGGTTACGTTGATGACCTATACTATCTTTCTTCAGATAAAAAAGAGAATATAGAAGAACCATCTGTGAAGAAACAAAAAACAGAGGTTACAAATGTGTATGTTGCTCCAGGTAGTACTGTGGAAGTAAGAGAACGAGTACGAAAACCTAAGAACAACCGCAGCGTTGATGATTATAATCGTCGTAATAGTAACTCTTCAAAATCTTATGAAAATGAAGAAGGGTATTATGAGGACGATAATAGATCTTATACTCAGCAAAGAGGAGAGTGGATTGGTGGTTTTGATGGGACTCAAGACGACTATGAGTATGCTGAACGTATTATACGTTTTAGAAATCCTCGTTATGCCGTAAGTATAAGCAGCCCTTATTATTGGGATGTGGTATATGGATTAAACTCATGGGATTGGAATGTTTATAGTGATGGACTTTATGCTTATGCTTTTCCCACGTTTTCTAACCGCTTATGGTGGAATTGGCGTTTTGGAGGTTCTTTTGGTATAAGCTGGGGATGGAATTATGATCCTTATTATTATTCAGGTTGGTATGGTCCAGGTTGGAGTGTACACCATCATTGGGGTAATCCTTATTGGGGTGGTCATTATTCTAGTTCTTACTATTGGAATCGTCCTTATTATTGGGGGTATAGTCGTCCTTACTATAATAGAACCTATACAAATAGAAGGTCGTATGGAACTTATGGAGATAACTATGGATATACATCACGAAGAACAACAGCACAAAACCGCAGAACATCCGATGGAACTAGCACTCGTAGGGTAGTGGGTAATAACTCAAGCTCACGACGTGTAGAAGGTGTAAATAGTACCCGTAGAGTAGTAGGAACTCGTTCAGATGGAACTAGTACTCGTAGAGTAGTAGGTACACGTAATAGTGGCAGTAGTGAATCTACAGCAAGACGTTTAGAAAATACTTCACGTAGAAATGCATCTAGTACGCGAGGGGAGTCAACTTCTGTTCGTTCTACAGGAACACGTACAGGATCAAACTCAAGTACTTCAAGAAGAACAACAACTTACACTCGTCCAAGTAGTACACGAAGCTCAGAGGGAACTATACGTTCAAGTTCAGGAAGTACAACAAGACGTTCTACTACAACACCTCAAACAACTAGACGTGAAACTACATACAGTCGTAGTCGCACAACACCTAGTACAAGAACTACTACACCTAGTACAACTAGAAGAAGTAGTTCAACTGTAGTGCCTAGTACAACACGAAGAAGTACTTCAACATATACACCTTCAAGAAGTAGCTCTACTCCAAGAGTATCATCACCTAGTCCTAGCACTTCTAGATCAAGTGGTAGTTATAGTGGTGGCAGTTCAAGAAGTAGTAGTACATCAAGAAGGAGTAGATAAGGTGTAAAAATAAAAATGAATGGATATACTATAAAAAAGTAGCAATGAAGAAATATATTATAATAGCTTTAAGTTTATTCTTTTTAGGCACACTAAATGCTCAAACGCTTTATGATGGTGCTGATCTGTCGAATAAAGGATTGAGTGGAACAGCCCGTTTTGTGGGTATGGGAGGAGCAATGGGTGCTTTAGGGGGAGATATATCAACCATAGGGTCGAATCCTGCTGGTATAGGGATTTATAGAAGTAATGATGTAATGACTTCTGTTAGTTTCTCAACCCATGAAATAGAGACAAAGTATGATGGGAATAAATTTTCTAATACTAGAAATAGAGCTCATTTTGATAACTTTGGTATTGTGTTTTCAAATAATATGGGACGCTACAATACTCTTCGGTTTGTGAATTTTGCCTTTAATTATAATCGAGCTAAAACCTTTTATAGAACCCGAGAGATGAGCGGTCTTATGGGAGGTTCTCAAATAGATCAAATGATAACTCAAGCAAATGATGCACACGATAAAGGGTATGACCTTGTTGAGTTTGGAGATGACGGATATAATTTATTTGATGTTAATGGAATTGGTTGGTTATCAGCTATTGGTTATGAGGGGTTTCTTTTCGATCCTGTTGATGGTGGGTTTGGTGCTCATTGGACTGGAAAACCCCAAGGTCATTTTTACTCTAAAGAATCAGGAGGAATAAATCAATATGACTTTAACTTGTCTTTTAACTTAATCGATCGAGTTTATTTAGGACTCAGTATAGGGGCTTACGATGTAGATTATAAAAAGTACTCTTTCTATGGGGAAAATTTATATCATGCAGATACTTCAACTAGTGATGAGAACTACGATTTACATAGTAATAAATGGATTGATGGAGCAGGATTTGATTTTAAATTTGGTTTAATAGTTCGTCCTTTTGAAGAGTCTCCTTTCCGTTTTGGAGTTGCTGTTCATACTCCTACATTCTATAAACTTACTTTGGGAGCGGAATCTATGCTTAGCTCAAATATTTATTTAGTAAATAATCAGAACCAAGAGGTGCTAGAGAACAAAAGGGTTTTTACATCAGAAGGCTTAGGACGTATGGAAAAAGATTACAGACTCCGTACACCTTGGAAGTTTAATTTGAGTTTAGGTCATACTATAGGTAGTCAATTGGCTTTAGGTGCTGAGTATGAGTATCAAGATAATTCAAGTATAAATTTCAAACATCCTAGTGGTGGTGGACCAATGGATCATGAAACTAATGTGGCTAGTGAGTTTTTGAAAGGAGTTCATACTCTTCGCTTAGGTGCAGAATATAATATTATACCTCAATTTGCATTTAGAGTAGGTTATAACTATAGTACTACTGGTTTTGAAAAAAATGCATTCAAAGAATTAGCTACTAATGCTATTGAAACAGATACAGATTATGCTAATGAAGAAGCATTAAATCGCTTTACATTAGGCTTTGGATATCGTGGAAAATCGCTTTATGGTGACTTAGGTTATCAATTTAATCACTATAAAGAGAAGTTTTATACTTTTGACCATAAAGATTTGCAATCTGCCTCAACTACTAACTCAAAAAGTCAAGTTGTGGTGACTGTAGGTTTACGATTTTAAGAGAAAAGACATTAATATATCTATAATAACTTTTGTGTGTAATAAAAATCCCACTTGCTGTTAAGCAGTGGGATTTTTTTAATTGTTGTATTTGTGTTTATTAAGAGAACTTAGTATTCGGTTTTATTATCAGTTTCCATCCATTGTTCAAAAGCTTTGATTGCTTCATCACGTAAAAAGTTTTCTGATGGCAATTGTCTTTTATCAGGAGTCAGTTCTATTTCTTCATAAATAAAAGAGTCATCAAAATTAATATCTTTAGCATCCTCTTTAGTATTTCCATAATAAAGTTTATCTAAACGAGCCCAGTAAATTGCACCCAGACACATAGGGCAGGGTTCGCAAGAACTGTAAATTTCACATCCCGATAAATCAAAGGAGTCTAATTTTTTTGCTGCTGCACGTATGGCACTCACTTCTGCATGTGCAGTAGGGTCACAAGAATCCGTAACTCGATTAACACCGGTAGCTATAATCTCACCTTCTTTTACAATGACAGCACCAAATGGTCCCCCATTATTTTCTATATTTTGTTTTGAAAGCTCAATCGCTTTCCGCATAAATTTCTTTTTTTCCATAACTTGTTCTATTTATATTTTACCAAGTATTTTATCCATTACCCAATTTGTGGTTGTGGCACTAATACCATCACACGAACAAACAGATTTACCTAGTAAGTCATCTACTACAGCTTGAATTAATGGTTGTTGTACATGTTCAGGGTTTTCAACTTGAAACTCTGTTCTACCATCGCGATTATGAAGAGCAATGGGTTGAAAGGAGTAAACAGAAAAACAAATCATACCTTTATCACCAATAATTTCTATGCGATCTTCTTTCGCTGACTCGTGAGCTACAAAACACCAAGAACCACTTCCAACCAATCCTGATTCAAATTGAAAGCACCCACTAATGGTGTCCTCTGCCTTATACAGTTTACCAAGATTACTTTTATATCCACTTGCACTTAGTATACAACCAAATAATTCTTGCAGTAAGTCTATTTGGTGAGGAGCTAAATCGTAAAAATAGCCCCCCCCTGCAATATCAGGTTGAACCCTCCAAGGTAGATTCTCTTTGTTATAATCTAGATCTCTAGGTGGTTGAGCAAAGCGAATTTGCACATTAATGGGATTACCAATTTCACCATTATTTACTAATTCTTGTACTTTCTTAAAGTAAGGTAAATATCGTCGGTAATAAGCCACAAAACACTTAACACCTGTTTCCTTAGCTATTCTATTTATGCGAGTACATTCCTCATAAGTAGCAGCCATAGGTTTTTCAATATAAACAGGCTTACCTTCTTTCATAGACATAATGGCATATGTGGCGTGAGATGATGGAGGAGTAGCTATGTAGATGGCATTAACCTCAGGGTCTTCAATCAGTTGTTGAGCATCATCATACCATTTTTTTATTCCTCGTTCTTTAGCATACTTTTGTGCTTTATCTAAGTCACGACTCATAACGGCAACCACTGTAGAATTATCTGCAGCTTGAAGTGCGGGTCCACTTTTGTGTTTCGTTACATCTCCACAACCTATAAATCCCCAACGAATGGTATCAGGTTTCATAACAATTAAATTTTATATGTAAGTTTGTTTTATAACAAAGATACTTATTCAGTCTTTAAATAGGAATTAATTTAAGATGATAAAGGAGGTGTAAATACAAATTTAGGCTCTCTTTTTTCATAAGTTAAAGAGTAAAAGCCTCATTATTTGCCTCTTCTTGTTTATCTTTGCAAAAAAATAAAAATGAGGGAAGAAGAGAAGGAAAAGCGAGTGAAGCATGCTGTGGAATTATTCGAAAAAGGATTTAACTGTTCACAGTCGGTTTTTGCAGCATTTTGTGACCGGTATGGATATACAGAAGAGCAAGGTTTAATCTTATCCGCTTCATTTGGAGGAGGAATTGGAAGAATGCGAGAAACGTGTGGTGCTGCTTGTGGGCTATTTATGATAGCCTCGTTAGAAACAGGCTCAAGTAAACCAGGAGACCGAGAGGGGAAAGCACGTAATTATAAAGTTGTTCAAGAGTTAGCCCAATTATTTATTGCTAAAAATGGAGCTTTACGATGTGCTGATTTATTAGGGGTAGAAAAACCCAATATGGGAGATACGAATCCTGAAAAAAGAACTTCAGCATACTATAAGAAAAGACCATGCAAAAAAATAGTAGAAGATGCAGCTAGAATTGTTGCTGATACTTTTGAATGATTTTTATGAAAAGTGCAATAAATTGCTGTAAGCAGACCTCTCAAGTGATGATGTAAACCTATATTATGCATTCTTTTGCTTTCTTTTTAGTAACTTTGTGTATTAAAGATTATTTTAATTTATATGAGAAAAAATATACGTAACTTTTGTATTATAGCGCATATTGACCATGGTAAGTCAACATTGGCCGATCGTTTACTTGAATTTACAAACACAATACAAGTGACTGGCGGACAAATGTTAGATAGTATGGATTTAGAGAAAGAAAGAGGAATAACAATTAAAAGTCATGCCATTCAAATGGATTATGAATTTGAGGGGGAAAAATATGTCCTCAATTTAATTGATACTCCAGGGCACGTTGACTTTTCGTATGAGGTTTCTCGCTCTATTGCTGCTTGTGAAGGGGCTTTGCTTATTGTTGATGCTTCTCAAGGAATACAAGCACAGACCATCTCGAATCTATATATGGCTATTGAGCATGACTTAGAGATTATTCCAGTAGTGAATAAGTGTGATATGGCTAGTGCTATGCCTGAAGTAGTAGAGGATGAAATAATCGACTTAATTGGATGTGAAAGAGATGAGATAATACGAGCCTCAGGAAAGACAGGTATGGGTATTGAAGAAATACTTAAAGCGGTGATAAGCCGAGTTCCTTTTCCTGAAGGAAATGATGAAGAACCATTACAAGCTTTAATATTCGATTCTGTATTTAATCAGTTCCGTGGAGTTATAGCTTACTTTAAAATTGTGAACGGTGTTATGCGTTCTGGAGATAATGTAAAGTTTTTTAATACAGGTAAAGAATACGAAGCTGATGAAATTGGAGTATTAAAGATGGAAATGTCTCCTCGTAAAGAAATGCGTGCAGGTAATGTAGGTTATATAATATCGGGTATAAAAACCTCTAACGAAGTTAAAGTGGGTGATACGATTACTCATGTTGAACATCCTTGTAAAAAGGGAATATCGGGCTTTGAAGAGGTCAAACCAATGGTTTTTGCTGGGGTTTATCCTATTGATACAGAAGATTTTGAAGATTTACGTCAATCGTTAGAAAAGCTTCAACTAAATGATGCATCATTAACTTTTCAACCTGAGTCGTCAATGGCATTAGGCTTTGGTTTTAGATGTGGGTTCTTAGGCTTACTTCATATGGAGATTGTTCAAGAGCGTCTAGATCGTGAATTTGATATGAACGTAATTACTACTGTACCTAACGTTCCTTATCATATCTATGATAAACATGGAGACATGAATGAAATTCATAATCCTGGAGAGATGCCCGACCCAACCTTAATCGATCGCATTGAAGAGCCTTATATTGATGCAACCATTATAACCTCTACAGATTTTATTGGACCTATCATGACGCTTTGTCTTGGTAAACGAGGAGAAATAGTGAAACAACACTATTTATCTGGAAATAGAGTAGAGCTAGAATATACAATGCCATTAGGTGAAATTGTAATCGACTTTTATGATAGATTAAAAAGTGTTTCTAGAGGATATGCTTCTTTTGATTATCATCTAAGTGAATATAAACCTTCTAAGCTAGTAAAATTAGATATTTTATTAAATGGGGAATCAGTGGATGCACTTTCTGTATTAACTCACGTAGATAATGCTTATGGGTTAGGAAGAAGAATGTGCGAAAAATTAAAAGAGTTAATCCCTCGTCAACAATTTGAAATTGCTATACAAGCAGCTAT
>JAAYSY010000141.1 GCA_012518235.1 Bacteroidales bacterium | reverse complement strand
TTATCCGTAAGTTTTTATTAGCAGGTGTCATAGACCTGTCTGGCGAATTCGTAGAAAGTAAAACAGGCGCACCACAAGGAGGGGTTCTCTCGCCTCTACTGAGTAATGTCTACTTACATGAACTGGATAAAGAGCTTTCTAAACGTGGCCATCGATTTGTCCGTTACGCTGATGACTTCGTCATCTATGTGAAGACGAAACGAGCCGGTGAACGTGTGATGGAAAGTATCACCAAATATATTGAGAAAGATTTAAAGCTCATCGTCAATCAAGAGAAAAGCAAAGTGGGGTCACCTACTCGTTTAAAGTTCTTGAGCTGTCTGATGCGCCGAGTGAATGGAACCTATCGTTTTATCCCTACCAAGCAAGCCAAGCAAAAATTCAAAAATTCTTTAAAGAGACTGACAAAACGAAATAGAGCAGGGACCTTTGAAGAGATTGTTCAACAGATTAACCGTGTTACACGAGGTTGGATTAACTATTTTGGCTTAGGTTTTGTTAAAGGATTTATTAGGGAGACAGAAGGATGGTTACATCATCGACTCAGACAGCTTATCCTTAAACGCTGGAAACGACCACGCACGATTATTAAGAAATTAAAGTCCTATGGACTTGACCTAGATTCAGCGAAACGCATTGCATTTTCTCGAAAGATGTACTGGCGACTTTCAAACACGCCTGAAGTTCATCGGGCAATTACAACAAAAAGACTCCACCAATGGGGCTTAGTTCCACTAAGCGAATTGGTAGAGTCTGCTTACGCAAGGTATTGAACCGCCGTGTACGGAACCGTACGCACGGTGGTGTGAGAGGACGACTAGTCAATTAATGGCTAGTCTCCTACTCGATTTTTCAAAAATATAAAGCGGTATACATGATTAGGACGGGACTTTTAAACAAAATAATCCATCTAATAAATGTAAACGCTTCACTAATTGGTGCTAATAGGTCTACAATTTTCACAAATCAAAATATGTGAAAAACTGAAGAAAATACAGCTAAAACCTTTTTGAAAATAATTTCACAAACGATTAAAAAACAACTCTAAACAATTCTGATAACTACAATGTTTGAATAAAAAAGATTGTGAAATAATATTTTTTTTACCGAAAAGTATTGCAAGGTTATTTGTGAAATGCTATTATATCAATGTAAAGTAATTAACAATAGTTGTGAAAAATAAAACATTCAACTAAAAAAAGAGGAGATTAGCAATGAAAAAATTATTAGCAGGATTAACATTATCAACAGCATTATTATTAGCAGCATGTGGTTCAGATGCACCTGAAGAGGCAGCAGTAGAAGGTGGACTACAAGACGGTACGTATGCATTAGAAGAATTAAACTTCGGTGGTACAGGCTGGAAAGAATCATTAGAAATCGTTGTTGATGGTGGAGAAATTATTGACGCAACTTGGACAAGTGTTAACGAAGAAGGTTTAAACAAACTTGAAGATGACAACTACCAAGAAACAATGACTAAAACAGATGGCGTAGGTCCTCAAGACTTTATCCCAGCATTAGAAGATGCTTTAGTTGACGCACAAGATCCAGCAGATGTTGAAGTAGTTTCAGGAGCAACAGGAACTTCAGAAAAATTTGTTGAGTATGCAAAACAATTAGTTGAAGCAGCTGAAGAAGGAAAAACAGATACAATCGAAGTAGATAACGCTGCTGAATAATCAAGTTGCTTATCGAAATAAAATAGTATATCCTAAAAAACAGGTAGGTTTCCTACCTGTTTTATTATTTTAAAAACTGGGTTAGGAGCTATATTAAAATGAATATATTTCAAAAAAATAAAACAATTAGATTTGGAGTAATAGCCTTTATAGTATTTTTATTGGGAGGTTGTTCTACCAAAGAAGAGGAAGTAACTTTATTAGAAACACCTTATGATACAACTGA
>JAAYSY010000140.1 GCA_012518235.1 Bacteroidales bacterium | reverse complement strand
TTATCCTGAATTATTCACGGTGACTCAAAAAATAGTTTTTCTCGCTGTTGATGCTCTAAAGTTCAAAATATCAAAAACTGATGATTATGTCACCTAAAAAAGGGCAGACTTATCCCGTAGAAACAGTTATTTAAATTTTGAACTTGTCAAGGTACGAAAAATCTGCTATTCCAGCTTAGGCTGAAGATTGAGGTTACGGATGTTTTCCAAAGTTTCATAAAACTCTGCCTTGTAGGGACAGCTACTACATAGTTTGAAGATAGTATACCGAGCGCTCCGCACCACCCTGGATGCGATCTTTATTAGTTTAAGCCTTATGGTATCTATTTGGAGCTTACGCATTTTTGCAGGAAGCACAAGCCGTTTGAACCAGTTAACTAGATTATAGGCAAGCATAGATATTTGTAAGCGATTTGAATTAATAAGCTTACTTTGACTGCTCATAGAGTCAAAATCAAAACCGTTTTTAGACTCTTTTATGAAATTCTCCATACATCCACGATTGCAGTAAAACCTAACTAAGCTTTCTGGGCTCAAATCCATATTTGTTACAATGAACGTATACATATATAGCATTTGTCCTATTGGTTTTTCCGCCTTAACAACAACCCGGCGTGGATATTTCCAGCTACCTGCTTGATAATAAAATTCGCCATAACACACAGCGTAGTCAACCTTGTTGTTTTCCGTTAAATCATTAAGTTCATCTGTTATATGGGCTGCCTCCTTATAAAGGATATTGTTAGCTTTGAGCCTTATTGAATAAGAGCAACCATTATGCTCCAATAGACTGAAAAGTTCTGGAACGGCAAATCCACTGTCACCACGCAGATATACCTTTGTATCAGGGTATTTATTCATATACTCTAAAAGTAGTGGCTCCATAAAATCAACGCTACCATTAGATGTATAAACAGTACCATCGCGAAGCTCAGCTTTTAAAAGGTCTCCAGTTAAACCATCATAGCATAACAGTGGGTGATATCCGTACTGAGAGTAATGATAATTAAACCCGTTACCTTCCTGACTGCCATAGGTGGCAAAGAGCGTAGAGTCAATATCGAATAACATATTTTCCGGGGTCTCCATAGAATAAATTTTCTCCCTCATAATCTTATGTATTTTCTGATATTGCTCTAGAGTATCTCTATCCATGCGGTTGAAAAATCGTGACATGGTAGGTTGTGAGGCAAGAGCGTCCTTTCCAAGTATAGCATTAAATACAGGATCATGGGTTAGCTCATCAGCATCATCATCCTGAAAATATCCCGATATGGTCTGATATATTTCTTGTAGCAGGTTTTCTGTGTCCTTGTGGTAACGAAAAGTGGCGGGATCATTAGTTTTAAAGTTGTCCATTATCACTTTTTCAAAACCAATCTTATGGACAAATTCTTTTATAAGAAATAAACCTGTATCGGAAGATAAATCGCCACCGTCAAAATTTATTTTAATACTGTTATTGCATTCTAAGCGAGTTTCTATTAAACTAGACATTGAGGGTTCTCCTTTGTTTAGTATTTTGTTTAGTAACTATATTTTAACAAAGTTGAGCCCTTTTTTCTATATATTTATTTTCACTTTTTAAGTGAAATGTAATAACAGCTATAAATACGGTAACTATGCAATGTAGAGCACTACTA
>JAAYSY010000139.1 GCA_012518235.1 Bacteroidales bacterium | reverse complement strand
TCTACTCTATTTCTAATTTCATTCGCCTTATCTTGAATCTCATAAACATAGTTGATTAACTTCTCCTCACTATCGCGATGACATACCTGACAAGTTTTATCTACTTTTTTTAATGGACTCATAATTTGATGATCGGAATATTTTATTCCACCTTCCGAATTATAGGGCATATGGCAATCGGCACACGATACACCTCGTTGTGAATGGGTTCCTAAGAGGAAAACCTCATAATCGGGATGTTGCGCTTTCAACATAGGTGCTTTACTTAAACCATGCACCCAATCAGTAAACTCAAAGGCATCATAATACGCTTCAATCTCCTCAACCGACATGCCCTCTTTCCATGGAAAGGTTACTACCTTTTGATCTCCAGCAAAATAATATTCCACATGACATTGAGCACAAACTAAAGAACGCATCTCTTGCGGAGTAGCTTTTTCTATATCTTTTCCCATGGCTTGATATGCTTCTATCAGAGCAGGTTGAGATATATTTAGATTCATCGTCTCACTATCATGACAAGTAGCACATCCCACAGGATTTACTATTTCAGTGCCTAAATCTCCCCATTTATGTGAATAAAACCCTTCAATTCCTTGTTCATGCATCACTCGAGGTACGTCTGGACTCTTACACACCCAACAAGCAGCTGGTTGGGGGCCATCGCCCTCTTTTGTTGGCGTTCCTGTACGTAAAGAATTCCGATTATCAATGATAGCATACATATGTCCTCTCGGAGCATTATAATCTTTAGCAAAAGCATACCCAGCCCAAAGTATAACCATTTCAGGACGCTCAGCTAAGACATCGGTAACCTGATTACCATTGTGCTTACTTCTAAAGTCCATTTCTTGAGTTTTCCTCCAGGTGTCATACTCTCTACGGAAGTTGTTTTTATAGTTTTCACTTCGAGGGTCCATCGGTTCAATCTCATCGATACGATTCGCTACAATAGTTGCTATTTCAGCTCTTCGTTCAGTAATAGATGCGGCTAATAACCCCAGTAAAAACACACCAACTAAAGTGACAAAAAAGATAGCCCAGCCAATGATGGGTCTTTTTCTAATTGCTTCTGCTATTCTTTTAAACATAATCTATTCTATTTATTACTTTCGTTCATTCTTTTTTTAAGCCATTCAGGTACTGGAGATTTTGGCAAAGGAGCATACGCATTAGGTGCACCCGATATATTACTCACTTTAGTATGAGGTACATCCTGATGACAGTCCCAACAGGCCTTCCCCTCCCCTTTTTTGACCTCCTTGTAAGAAATCATTCCAGTCTCTACCAACGCAGTATTTAAATGCTCATGACAACGAATACAGTTTTTCATTATAACACCATAACTTGCATCTCGTGGACGTATAGCTTGTGGTTCTGCATTCAAAGTAAATATAGCCGAATGATATAAGCCATCTTTAGCTTTAAAAGCATATCCATTAATAATATTATTTTGTGGAACATGACAATCATTACATGTAGCCCATTCAGCATGAGAACTATGCCGCCATGAACTATAATAGGGAACCATTACATGACAATTAATACAAGTTTCTGGTTTATCAGATAAGTAAGAATGAGCTCTAGACACATATATAGTATATACACCAAGCCCTGCTACAATTCCTCCTACAAAGAATAAAAGGAACACAAAAGGATGGGGTAATAAACTCAGAAACCTTTTCATAAAACACTCATTTTGATAATTAATCCTAATTAAAATGGATATATCACCTAAAATATAAAATATTTCTGAATATAAGCTCTTTCCGTGCGTGTTTTTTAACAGTATATAAACTTATTATTAAAAGTCACCCACAATAAGTGTTTGTATAGATATAAAAAATAAATATGATTTAGATAGAACTACTCTCCAATAAAACTTCACAAATCATATTAAGATACCGCTCATCAATAGCATCAAATGTATTTAATTCATTATGATCAACATCTAAAATGCCTATAACCTCAGTTTTTACATTTCCATTCTCTGTTCTGGTCTTTATTAGAGGGATGACTATTTCGGACTTAGAATGAGGACTACAAGCAATATGTCCTTCAAATTGAGTAACATCAGGTACAATTATAGATGATTTATTTTGCCAAGCTGTACCACAAACCCCTCTCCCCTTAGCAATGCGAGTACAAGCAATAGGACCTTGAAATGGTCCTAATACTAACTCGTTATTTTTCACCCAATAAAAACCCACCCAAAAGAAATGAAAGGTTTCTTTTATTAAGGCCGCAATATTAGCCAAATTAGCTACTAAATCCGATTCATCAGCTAAAATCATTTTTGCTTGACTCAATACTTCTTGGTACTGTTCTTCTTTAGTTATCATAATTGCTTTTAAAGATAAGTAGGATATTATATACTAATTTATTTTACAGACTTCACACGATAAGTGCAATCCACTTTACCCTTAATCATATTGGTGAGTTTTTTACGAATCAGCTGCTTTCTGAAAGGAGAAATATGATCAATAAACATTTTTCCATCTAAATGATCAAACTCATGCTGTAATACTCGAGCTAAATAACCCTCTATATCTACTGTGTGTTCTGTAAAATCCTCATCTTGGTAACGAATTCGTATTTTATTTTTACGAGGTACTGTTTCATTGATACCTGGTAGGCTTAAACAACCCTCTTCCATATCTTCTTTATCCCCACTACGCTCCAAAATATGTGCATTAATAAATACCTTTCTAAAATCTTTATATTCTGGTAAATCTTCAGATAAAACATCCAAATCTACCACAACCAGACGAATAGGTAAACCAATTTGAGGGGCAGCTAATCCTACACCATTTGCATTATCCATTGTTTCATACATATTCTGAATTAACTCTTTTAATTTAGGATAATCAGAAGTAATATCTTTAGCAACTTCTCTTAAAACGGGTTGTCCGTATAAATATATAGGTAAAATCATGAGTTATACTTTATAATTAAAAACGTTTACTTTCTAAATACGATTGCAAAATAATAGTAGCACTAATTTCATCAACTAAAGCTTTATTTTGACGATCTTTCTTTTTGAGTCCGCCATCTAACATTGCTCGATGAGCTAATACAGAGGTAAATCGTTCATCAACATATTCAATGGGAAGTGTAGGGTATTTCTTTTTTAGAGATTTAACAAAAGGCTCAATGTACTTCATATTTTCAGACGGATTATTATCCATCTGTTTAGGAAGACCTATAATGATGCGTTCTACTGATTCTTTTTGCATGTAATCTTTCAAAAAAGCATGAAGCTCATGTGAATATACCGTAGTTAATCCATTAGCTATAATCTGTAAAGGATCGGTTACAGCTATTCCTGCTCTTTTTTTTCCATAATCTATTGCTAAAATTCTTCCCATTCTATGTGTAAACTAATCTTTCCCCACTCTCCCTTTTAGACATAAGGAACTCATTAATACTAAATAAGATGCAAAGTTAGCTATTATTTTTTAAATAGACTGAATAATAAAATAGAAGTACTCTCATTAAATAATTCCAAATCATCTGCTA
>JAAYSY010000024.1 GCA_012518235.1 Bacteroidales bacterium | reverse complement strand
TAAATATTGATGTTTCGACTATCTATAACGGTTATTTTTCTGATGCCTCAAGAATGTTTTTAATTGGTGATGTTTCCGAAGAGGATAAAAAACTAGTAAGAGTTGCCAAAGAGTGCTTAGAACTTGGTATAAAAGAAGCACAACCCTGGACGCAACTGGGAAATGTAGGTTATGCCATACAAAAACACGCAGAAAAAAATGGGTATAGTGTGGTAGAAGATTTATGTGGACACGGAGTAGGAATCGAATTCCATGAGGAACCAGAGGTACTTCATTTTGGTATTAAAAACACAGGTATGTTACTAGTTCCTGGAATGACCTTTACCATAGAACCAATGATCAATCAAGGAGAAGGTGAGGTTTTCTTAGACTCAGGAGATGGATGGACAATTTGCACTGAAGATGGTCTTCCTTCTGCTCAGTGGGAACATATGCTTTTAATAACAGAGACAGGAAATGAAATTCTAACTTATTAACTCTTAGTACCTCTTTCATATAAAACAATAAATACTATTTCTGTTTTCCTTGTTTACCATTAATTGAGCTTATGTATTTAAGTTTTTAACTAGAATTTAATAACTCTTATTCTTTTTCTATACATCTTATTATTTATAAGATATAAGATATGTTATCTTTGCAAACAATACAAATGCAATATTAATAGTTATAATACAACATATTACAATGACAACAGAATTGTTTACCCCGATGAATATTACGTTTGTAATTTTACTTCTTACTATGTTGTTTTTCATACATGGTAAAATACGAACTGACATCATTGCATTAGGTTCATTAATTGCTTTAGTTCTTTTTGATATAATTGATGCAAATGAAGCTTTAGTTGGTTTTTCAAGTCCAGTAGTCATCATGATGATTGGTTTATTTGTTGTAGGTGCTGGTATTTTTAGAACGGGTTTAGCCAAAATTATAAGTAGTCGTATTCTTCAACTAGCTCAAGGTAAACAATCTCTTTTATTTATTCTCATTATTTTAGTTACAGGATTTACTGGAGCTTTTGTTAGTAACACAGGAACTGTGGCTGTAATGATGCCTATTGTGATTAGCTTAGCACAATCATCTGGGGTAAGTCCACGTAGATATCTCATGCCTTTAGCTTTTGCTAGCAGTCTAGGGTACTTTACATTAATAAGTACACCTCCTAACCTAGTAGTGCAAGAATATTTAGTTAATAATGGATTTGAACCTTTACACTTTTTCTCTTTCGCCCCTATTGGTGTTATAGCATTATTTGTAGGTCTTATCTATCTATTTTTCACCAGTAAACTTTTAGTTAGTAAAAAGTCAAAAGATGACAAGATTACTGATAAAAGCAAATCATTAGAGGAACTAGCTAAAGAATACAATCTTTTAAATAAGTCTTATCAAATAGAAGTTGTCGCCAACTCTCCAATTATAGGAAAAACATTAGCCGATCTAAAGCTAACAGAAACCTATCATATAACTATAAGTAAAACATTAGCTCGTAATGGAAGATCTACTTTTCAAAAACGAAAAGTGGAAGCCATGGCTGGGCCTACTACAGAAATGCTAGAAGGAATGACCTTGTTTTGTCATGGAAAAGAAAAAGAAGTTAATCAATTTATTGCAGATAATAAATTAAAACTCATTGCTAAAAAACAATCTGAAGTTATAGATTTTGAACATTCGGGTATTGCTGAAATTTATATTGCACCAAATTCTGCAATTAGAAATAAAACTCTAGCTGAATCAAACTTTAGAAATAAATACAATGTAAATGTCTTAGGATTAAAAAGATACGAAGACTATATTATGACAGGCTTCTCTCATGAGAAACTCCATTCGGGTGATGCTCTTCTTATACATGGTACTTGGAGTGATATTCGTACGTTATCGAATAGAATGGATGATTTCATTGTGGTGGGACAACCCTTAGAAGAAGCTAGTAAAGTTATAATTAATAGAAAAGCTCCAGTAGCTGCCGCTATTTTAGTATTAATGGTTTTAGCTATGGTATTTAATATCATTCCATCCGTTATTGCCATTATGATTGCAGCTTTACTTATGGTTCTAACTGGATGTCTGCGCAGTGCTGACGAAGCCTATAAAAGCATTAATTGGGAAAGTATTGTTTTAATTGGCGCTATGTTACCAATGGCCACAGCCTTTGAAAAAACAGGAATTGATCAACTAATTTCAGGAGGCTTAATTAGTCAATTAGGCGACTTAGGTCCTTATGCATTGATGGCTGGATTATATGTATGTACTTCTATTGTAACATTCTTTGTTAGTAATACAGCTACAGCTGTTTTATTTGCACCGATAGCTGTTCAAGCAGCTTCAGGAATAGGCGTTAATGCTAGCCCATTTTTACTAGCTGTTGCCGTTGCTGCCTCTATGTGTTTTGCATCACCATTTTCTACTCCTCCTAATGCTATAGTGATGAAGCCAGGTGGATATACATTTATGGATTATATCAAAATTGGCCTTCCTCTACAAATTATATTAGGTATAGTAATGATTATTTCCTTACCTTATTTATTCCCTTTTTAGTCTGATAATAAAAAATGAATATAAATTGCTTATTAAATGCCCTAGTCATGTCGACCATTTGACTAGGGCATCCTTTATGTTTGACTAGGCCATGTGTAACACATCCTTATAAGGATGTATAAATAGCTCAGTTTACTTTCTATATTCAAGAATTAATCTTTTCTTTATCTTCTATTAAAATGATTGATAAGCAACAACATGAAACATCTATCCGCTTTTCTACTCTCTATTTTTCTCTTCACCTCATGTGCTTCAACTATTGGGACGGTTGGATTAGAGAATAAAATTAAGAATCTATCTATTGATATGAGTAAAGAAGAAGCATTTAAAGTGGTTGGGAAAAACTATCAAGTAATGATGGCATCCAAAACAAAAGATGGAAATCTTGAAGTGTTACGTTATATTTCTCCCAATAGAATATCTTATCTCCTCTATTTTATAAATGGAAAACTGATAGAATATCATGAGGAAATTAGGACATCAAACCAGCAAACGGAATCAAAGACTATGTAATTAAGTAATACGTAGTATGTTTTATTAATAATTCAAGCCTATCTGTTTTTTATTTGATTGATAGAATATGTTGGAGCTATTTCAAATGGAAGCATCGCATTTATTAACTTAAAATGTGAGTATAAACTCAAATCAGTTCTAGTGATTTCTCTTTGTGTTATCAGATTCTCTGCCAATAGATATTGCCTCTGTGTTCCATTTAAAAGATAGGAGGTTGGGGTGTACCAGTATTCACCTTGCTGAAAAACCAGATTTGTAAACGAGGTGTCTGTTATGCAATTTTTCTGAACTATAATTATTTCATCTTCCTTACTTTCTTCTTTAAGTTCTTCTAATTGCGTTCGATTAGCATCTTTATATGAGTAATCTATATGTGTTCCATCCACTAACTCAAAAGTATTAAGCTGACGAGGAGTATATAATTGCCAATTAACATCTAAAACTTGTCTCGTATTATACAATACTCGAACCTTATAATATCCATTTTGAGGAAGGTCATACTTACTTAATAAAATAAACAAATCAACAAAAAAACTACTTTCGTGAGCAACTAACGTTAACTCCATACGTTGCTGATGCCATAATATGTTTTTTAGTACCCCCTCTTTTAAAGCGATAGTTTCAATCCATTGAGACATATATTTTATTTTTTATTTCTTCGAATTCATCCTGAGCTTTACTTTTTTTAGTTACACCACCTCCGCTTTTATAAAAATATGCTGATCCAACTTTCTCTATCATTCGAATTAAAACACAACTATCTAGTGTTTGTCCATCAAAAACCCCACATACACCAGTATAATAAGACCGATTGTATTCTTCAACTTCATTTATTATTTGCAAGGCTTTTTGCTTAGGAGTTCCTGTTATAGAACCTGCAGGAAGTAACTTTCGTAGTAAAGAGCCATACGATTTTTTATAATCACCCTTTAATTGCCCAACCACTTCAGAGCTAACTTGATATAATTCATTATTCGATGTTTTTATTTTATCTAAATACCTGTAACGCTTAATCTTCACATGATCTGCTACCTGCTTTAGCTCTTCAATAATTAAATTGACTGTGGCTCGATGCTCTTCTTCTTCTTTTGGGTGATTCAATATTCGATCTGCTGCATTAGGTAATAAAGCATCTATAGTACCCTTCATTGGATAGGATGATATTTCACCATTTGAATCAATACGAATAAAAGTTTCTGGAGAAAAACAGACAAAACAATCTTCTAAATAAACTTTATATTTAGCACTGGATAAGTTATAAATCGCTTGTAATGATTGATGTAATTCAATCTGTGTAGCTGAAGTCAAATTAATAACATCAACACCTAACTTATTAAATAACTGTTGAGTTCTATCAAACTTCTTTTTATACAGATCAAAATCTGGCTGAATTATAGATATTAATGCATTTTCTGATTGATCATTAACTCTCTCTATAACCTCATTATTTTTAAAAGTGTAATGTGGAAAACAAAGTGAAATGGGTATACTCTCTTTTTCTATATTATCTAATCGATAAAGTTTAGGGTTTTTTAATTCAAAATCCACTATAAACACATAAGGAATCCCCTTTTCAGTCCATTGGTCTATTTGTAAATAAAAAGATTCTAAATTCATATATCATTATCTTATAAGTGCAAAGTATAAAAAAAGTCAGCTAAGAACATAATCTTATCTGACTTTTTATTATTCATTTAATTATAAAGAGTTTTATAAACTCTCACCAAAATCCTCTTTAAATTTCGCTAATAGTTTCTCTGGCCAATCATTAATTGGCTCTAGTTCACCCATAAAAAAGCGTAATACGGGGGGTTCATAAACAAAACGAAGTCCACCTATTAACTCTCTATTTTCGAATAACCAAACCATTCGATCTATCACAAACTTAATTTGTGATAGAGTAAACACTCTACGTGGTACAGCTAATCGAAGTAATTCCATATCTGCATAAGTTTCATTTCCTTCTTCGTCTCTTTGATTGGAGACAGAACCTCTCTCCATTCCACGTATACCCGATATCAAATAAAAAGCAGCGGCTAAAGCACCAGCAGGATATTCTGTTTGAGGAATATGAGAACAAACACGCATAGCATCCACATGGCAGCCTAAAACACCAGCGGGTGTAACTACAGGTACTCCTTTCTCTTCTAGTGAATTAACTAAGTATTCAATAAACTCTGGACTTTGGCGAATCATGTCTTCATCTAAAGTTTCATAAAGTCCTACTGCAATGGCCTCAACTTCACGGACAGAAATACCTCCATAAGTCAAAAAACCTTCAAATAATGGAATTAAGGGTTCCATTTCTTTAAATACTTTTTGATCATTAGTGCAGATTCCACCACCTTTGGCTGAACTTAATTTACGAGCAGAAAAGTAGACAATATCAGCCAATCCTGTCATAGTTTGAATAATCTCCTTCATAGAGCTATTCGAAAACTCAGACTCACGCTGCTTAACAAGCCAAGCATTTTCACCTAATAAACTAGCATCTAAAACTAAACGAATACCATATTCATCGGCAATCTTACGAACTCCTCTTAAATTTTCAATCGAAAAGGGTTGCCCTCCTATTAAGTTCGTTGAAGCCTCCATACGAATATAAGGAATATTTTCTTTTCCATTTTTTTCTATGCATTCTCTTAGTTTCTCAAGATTCATATTACCTTTGAAAGGATGCTTTCCGCTAATTTCATAAGCTTCATCATACAACAACTCTTCAATTTGACCACCATATTGTGTAATATGTGCCATAGCTGTTGTAAAATGATAATTCATAGGTACTATACTTCCCTTCTTTACATAAGTCTTCGAAATAATATTTTCTGCAGCCCTTCCTTGGTGTACAGGTAGTAAATACTCCTTACCTAATACCTCTTTTACAGCTTTTTGATATCTAACAAAGCTCTGAGAACCAGCATATGCATCATCAGCAACCATCATAGCGCCTAACTGATTATCACTCATAGCATTTGTTCCGCTATCAGTAAGCATATCAAGAAAAACATCTTTCGTATCCAATTTAAAGGTGTTAAACCCTCCTTCACGCAAAGCCTGTAATCTTCTTTCAATAGGGACTAAATGCAGTTTTTGAACTATTCGTGCTTTATGTAACTCTAATGGGATTTGCTCTCCACTATAAAATTTAATGTTTCCTGTGCGTTGTGACATAAGTTTTTACTATATTTATATATCCTTTATATACATAACGTACAAAGTAAGGAAAAATAGCTTAACTAACCTTGTTTTAACATATAAAAAAACACCTTATTGTTTTTTTACCATATCCAATTAAAATTCATTCTAATAACTCAATAAAATACTACAATTTATTACTACTTTAGCAAACAAAATAACACAACAAAGTATAAACAGAATAGCAATCAAGAGTAAAATCTATTTTGCTTAAAAACAAAGCTTAGCGTATGATTACAGCAATCAAATTCTTAGAAAAACAAACAAAAGTTGTAATTGCTTTATCTGAAAATAATAGACCCTATGTTAGAGTTTTACAAATACTGAAATTTGAAAATAACACTCTATATTTCGCTCTACCTAAAACAGATAGGATACACAATCAATTGAAAAAGAATCCGATGGTTGAGCTTTTAAGTAGACAAGGAAATACATCAGTGAAAATTGAAGGTACTGTTAGTTTTGATGTTCCTATGGAAATAAAAAAAAGAAGCATTATGCACAATTCCTATTCTTCAAGGCTTACACAGAAGTACAGATGAATTGACTTACTTTAAAATACCAATAAAAAAAATGGAATACTACGACTTAAACACTATCCCTCCTACACTTTTATCACATATTATATAAACAAATTATTCTATGATTGGGGCTGAAGAAAGATATTGGAGAAGGTCATTATTAATGGTCATATTAGTTTTAGGAATTATTATCTTCTTTAAAATACTTCCTTTTCTTAATGGT
>JAAYSY010000138.1 GCA_012518235.1 Bacteroidales bacterium | reverse complement strand
GTACTTGTTATCATTCCATTTTCATCAACATAGGCAATCATATCTTCGAAAGAATCCGCCTCTTTCTTTTTTCTTTCTTCCCTTCTCTGTTGTTTGAGTTTTCGTTTTTGTTGCTTACTTTTTTCTACTTCTCTTTTGTTGAATGAATTTGATTTCGCCATTTATATATTTTAATTTTAATATTATTATCTCCGTACTTTTACCTCTTAAAATAAGATAATTAGATTCTAGCAACAGGTAGACGTTTACCTGTTAGTTTTTGTATACTCCTTAACATAACACGTTCATCGGGAGTACAAAAACTTAAAGCCTTTCCACTATTACCTGCTCTTCCTGTTCGCCCTATCCTATGAACATAAGTTTCTGGAACATCAGGTAAATCATAATTAACGACTAACTCTAAGTTATCTATATCTATACCTCGTGCAGCTATATCTGTTGCTATTAACACACGTGTTTTACGTGACTTAAAATTAGATAACGTTCGCTGCCTTGTATTTTGAGATTTATTTCCATGAATGGCTTCACTTCCTATTCCTGCTTTACTAAGTACTCGTGCTATTTTATCTGCTCCATGTTTGGTTCTAGAAAACACAAGTACCGATTGCTTCTTATCTTCCTTAAGTATATTCAGTAATAAATTATTTTTTTCCTTTTTTTCTACAAAATAGATAAATTGATCTATTGTATCTATAACAGAAGAAACAGGTGCTACCTCTACTTTTATGGGATTTGATAATATTGATCTTGAAAGTGAATGAATAGATTGAGGCATGGTGGCTGAAAAGAAAAGTGTTTGTTTTTCTTTTGGTAACTTAGGTAATAACCGTTTAATATCGTGTATAAACCCCATATCTAACATTCTATCGGCCTCATCTAATACAAAATGTTTAATGTGTTTTAAGTTGATGAATCCTTGACTCATTAAATCTAAAAGACGACCAGGGGTAGCCACTAAAATATCAATTCCTCCCTTTAGCGTTTCCACTTGACTATTTTGTTTTACACCACCAAAAATAACACAATGACGTATATTTGTATATTTAGTATAGTCTTTTAACGATTCATTAATTTGAATAGCCAGCTCACGAGTAGGCGTAAGAATTAATGCTTTTATATTTCTTTTTTTACTCTGGGTATTATCCTGAAGTATTTGTTCTATAATGGGTAATGTAAAAGCAGCTGTTTTACCTGTACCTGTTTGTGCTAAACCTAAAATGTCATGGTTTGCTAAAGCAGGTAGTATTGCTTGTTCTTGGATAGGTGTTGGTTGTGTATAGCCTTTTTCTGCTAATGCCTTTAATAAGGGTTCAGAAATTTTTAATTCTTTAAATGTCATGTATTGCTTTATGCCTACTTACTTATTGATAAAGTAGTAGTTGTTTAATTTATATTTAACAGATGGTGGGGGAATAACTGAATGAGTAGAACCAACACAAAATGTTTTTTAACTGGCCAAAGTTAGTTATAATTATCGACCTCTTTATAGTTTTTGTCTTATTTCTTATATACTCTATTAAAAAACCATATAGCATATCACTGAAAGGTCTAGGACAAACCACTCCTTTGACTAGGGCAAGTGACCTGTTTGCCCTAGTCAAATAAAAAAGCACATCTTACTTCTTTTTAGGTGGGTACTCTACTACCTCATCATTAGAATAACTAGCAAAGCGATCCATTTCTTTTGCATTGCATGGCTCATTACTATCCCAAGGCCATCCTCCAAATTGTGTTTGTCGGTAATCAGAAAAAGCCTCTCGTAACTCCTCATCTGTATTCATAACAAATGGACCTCTTGCAGCCATTGGTTCATTTATGGGTTCTCCTTCTAAAAGTAAAAGATGGGTTGTCTCTCCCCCATTTTTAATCAAAAGATCGCTACCTCCATCTAATTCAACAAAATACTTCTCTCCTATCACCCGATTCTCAATGGTAATTCCTTCACCATAATTATTATAAAGCACCCTATTCATTGTGTCAGAAACACCAGGCAATATAAATTCAGCATGTGGAGCCAACTTAATTAATGCAATACCCACGTGATTTTCTCGATGATAAGCCCACGATGCAGGAAGTGGATCTAAAGATTGTACTCCCTTATATTCTCCAGCTATAATTTTGACTTCAATAGCATTTCCCTTACTATCTTTTTCATAAACTATGGGAATATCTTCATTCCAAAACATTTTATAATCAGGCTTAGCAAACTTATTCTTCTGAGGTAAGTTAAGCCATATTTGAAATAACTCCATCGGGTTTTCTTTGTCTTCATTTAACAAAGGAAACATCTCTGAGTGCTGAATACCACTACCTGCTGTCATCCATTGAACATCACCCGACCCATAACGACCTCTTGAACCTTTAGAATCAAAATGATCGGCAGCTCCTTCAAGCATAATAGTAATCGTTTCAAATCCACGATGTGGGTGTACTGGGAACCCAGGAGTTTTTTCCCCATAATACATACGCCAATCGGAACGCGGGTCAAAATCTTCTCCACTATTTTTCCCTTGTGGCATTTTTCGTGGTCCCATTTCGTTATTTCCCCTAGGAAAATCATCTCTATGATGGAATGCTACTACATAAGGATTAAGCACATGAAGTTGAAACTCCATTTTATCTACATTTTTTATACTCATAACTGAACTTTTATTGGCCTGTACTACTTGTATCTGCCTTTAATAAGGTACTACAATTAAAAACATCTATAAGTAAATGAATGTTCTATAAAAACGTAAGAATAAATTCAATATTTTGTTATCATTATAAATACTAACCTTCTTTTATGAATTGTAAAAAAATAATTGATTATCTTAGTAGTATGAAAAAAGAATGGATTTTTAAGTTCAGTTTGTTTATATTCTTATTAGCCATAAACCTAATTCTATTGTTTTTAGACCTACCTAATCTTAACGCGATTTTGACCATAGGGGTAATAATCACAAGCATTACTTTATTTTCTTTAGCTCGTAAATTTGAGTTTTACTCTCTAGACTTAT
>JAAYSY010000137.1 GCA_012518235.1 Bacteroidales bacterium | reverse complement strand
TGATTCAGTTGTAGGGCTTCTGTGTTTGAGGCTAAATTGAGAGATGAGGCCTGAGAGTGTATTGTTGAATAGTGTGTTTTAGCTTTTGGAAATTGCTTTTTTAGTTCTTCTAATCCTATTTCTAATGAGGTTGGACTTAAGAAGCAAATTCCTTTTATTGATGAGGCTATAAATAATTCACTATTGTTTGAGGTGCGTAGAGTAGAGTAGAAAAGCTCCTCTTTAAATTCATTTTTATTATGTATACAGGTCTCGGTTAATGAATAATAGAACGTATTATTAAGTGGATGTTTATACATTGTTTTTAGTTTTTCTGAACATATGCAATATATGTAATTTCTAGAGATTTAAATTTGTTTATTTTTGTTTTCCTTTGTTCTTTTACAATGGAACATGATTAAAAAATAAAAGTAAATGGAAAATTTCATATTTAAGAATCCCACTCAATTAATTTTTGGAAAAGGGATGATTTCAAAAATAACAGAAGAAATACCTCAAGATAAGAAAGTAATGTTAACTTTTGGTGGAGGTAGTGTTAAACGTAATGGGGTATACGATCAAGTTTGCAAGGCATTAGAAAAACACACAACAATTGAATTTTGGGGTATTGAGTCTAATCCTGATATTTCCACACTGCGAAAAGCAATAGCTTTAGGTAAAAAAGAAAATATAGATTATTTATTAGCAGTAGGTGGAGGATCTGTAATTGATGGAACAAAGTTAGTTGCTGCAGGATTATGTTATGAGGGCGATTCGTGGGAGTTAGTTTTAAACCCTTCATTAATAAAAACAGCTGTTCCTTTAGCTAGTGTGTTAACTTTACCTGCCACAGGGTCTGAAATGAATTGTGGTGGAGTTATTTCATGTAGAGAGAATAAGCTAAAGTATAGTTTTGCTTCTCCTTATACATTTCCTGTTTTTTCTGTATTAGATCCCGAAACAACTTATTCATTACCTAGTCATCAAGTAGCTTGTGGCTTAGTAGATACCTTTGTCCATGTAATGGAACAATACATGACTACCATTAATCAATCAAGAATCATGGATCGTTGGGCTGAAGGAATACTGCAGACTATAGTAGAAATAGGACCTAGTATAATGAAAGACCAAACCCAATACGATTTAATGGCAGACTTTATGTTATCAGCAACTATGGGCTTGAATGGGTTTGTAAGTATGGGAGTAACACAAGATTGGGCTACTCATATGATTGGGCATGAACTAACGGCACTTCATGGTTTAACACATGGGCATACTTTAGCTATTGTTTTTCCTGGGTTATTGCGTGTGTTGAAAAAACAGAAGTCTGATAAGATTTTACAATATGGCGAACGCATTTGGAATATAACTAACGGATCGAAAGAGGAAAAAATTGAAGAAACTATAGTGAAAACAGAAACTTTTTTCCGTAGCTTAGGACTCACTACTCGTTTAAGTGAGGAGTCTATAGGTGTTGATACGATAAATGAAGTAGAAAAACGTTTTAATGATCGTAAGGTAGCCTATGGTGAAAATGAGAATGTAACGGGAGAAGTTGCAAAAGAAATTTTAATAAATACATTGTAGTATGAAAAATCTTAATTATTCTTTTATCCGAATTATTTTTGCCTTAGTGGTAGGATTAATACTTGTTATGTGGCCCGATGTTGCTATAGAGTATATAATCCTAACAATAGGAACTCTTTTTATCGTTTCTGGTTTAATAACTCTTTTAGGCTATTTAACTAGAGAGTCTCGAAAAAACACGTTTCGCTCTTTGCCTATTGATGGAATAGGAGCTATACTATTGGGGTTAATGTTGGTTATTATGCCTCAGTTTTTTGCAAATGTATTTACTTTTATACTAGGGTTCATTTTACTTCTAGGAGGTATTCAACAAATTGCTTCATTAACTTCTGCTAGAAGATGGATTCGTGTTCCTTTAGGATTTTATGTTATACCAACATTAATTTTATTAGCTGGTCTATTTTCATTATTTAATCCTACTGGTGTGCAAGAGACGGCTTTAATAATTATAGGGGTTTCTAGCATTGTATATGCAGTTTCAGAACTAGTGAATTGGTATAAGTTTACACGGTATCGCAAAAGAAAAATGGAAGAGTTGGATTTTTCAAGTAGTGAAATAGAGGATGCTACTGTAATTGACGAAGAAGAGTAATTAGTAAAGATATTTAAAACGTACAAGAGTCAGTTTAAATTATAACTGACTCTTGTGCATTTTAAAGCGTGTTTTTTCTTGATCTATAACTCTTATTGTTTATTCCAGATAGATTTTATAGAAGAGATAGCTAAGTTTTTAATCGTAATATTATTTCCCCAAAAGTGAAAACCTTCTCTATTGTCAGAGTGTGGTTTTCTTTCCATTGAATATGAATAAGCTCCGTTATCAATAAAAACTTCAATGCTTGTTTTATCAATGTATATCTCTGCCGAAATCTCCATACTCGTTGGGTCATTGGGCGAGTAAAATACCCCATTCACTAAGTTAGAGTTTAGATCATAGTCTATAATATTTTGGCCAAATAGATTTAATCCTGCACTGGTTGCATGTGATAAGTGAATGGTTGTTTTTAGATGTAATAGGTCAGCGTTATAGAATTCCTCCATGTTTTTATTTGCTTCATCTGAAGAAAGCGAAGTCCATTGTTTTAAGGGAGACAGAAGTTGTTGTACTTCTTTTATGGGTTCGCTATATAATCTTGGTCCATCATTTGTAGAGCGAAGAGTTAATTCTGTTGGTATAAGCATTTGTCCATTAAAAGGCATTTCAGGATGCCCTATACGCCCCCAAGCAATTTGTATTCTTCTACCATCTGATTTAGGAATATTAGAGAAAGTTTGAGCAGCATAAAGTGCCCCTTTAGTATAGTAGTATTTACCAGATTCAGGGGTAAACTCTTTACCATTAAAATTACCTAACATATAAGTTCCTGAAGCACCATACATAACCCATTTGGTGTTATTTATATCTCCATCAATAGGAAGTTCAAACAAGCCAGGACACTCCCAAAATCCTGTTGTGTGACTTTTATAGGTCCAGTCTTTAAGGTTTGTAGAGTTATAAATAGAATGACCATCTCTT
The DNA here is from genome assembly GCA_012518235.1 of Bacteroidales bacterium. Lineage (GTDB taxonomy): Bacteria > Bacteroidota > Bacteroidia > Bacteroidales > Bacteroidaceae > Bacteroides_E. The sequence continues at coordinate 12,942 of JAAYSY010000137.1, read as the reverse complement.
TCGTTTAATACTAGTACCCAATGTTTTCCTGGCTCATACCAGAAAACAACAGGGTCTCGTGTATCTACACTATTCCAAATTTCTTTAGAGTCAATAATGGGGTTATTTTCATATTTTGTCCAGGTACGTCCTTTGTCATAACTATAAGCAAAACACTGTACTTGTTTTTCTGCTGATGCTGTATAAAAGGCAATCATTGCAGGGGTTCCTTTTTTGTTAAATCCAGCATCATTATTATAATCGATAATTGCAGATCCAGAGAACATAGTTCCATGTTCATCAGGATAAAGAGCTATAGGAAGCTCCTTCCAATGTATTAGGTCTGAACTAACAGCATGTCCCCAGTGCATGTTTTCCCAATCCCTTTCATACGGATTGAGTTGATAGAAAAGATGGTACTCACCTTCGTAATAAATCAGACCATTAGGATCATTAATCCATCCTCTTTTTGTTGTAAAATGAAATTGAGGTCTATTCTTTTCTTTATATAAGTTGTTTTGGCCATCAATTTCGTCTGCTTGATAGATATTAGCTAATCCTTTTTCATTCCCTTCGTAACTTATAGTGAGTGTTTTACCTTTATAGTCAGATAAATCACAGAATACCCAATAATCTGGTTCATCAGGGGCTAACCGAATAACAAAGCTTCTATCTAACTGCTTTCCTTTTGAGAAAGTCATTCTAGCTCGATCGACACGGTGTGAAACAGGTAGGTTAAGATATTGTTTTGTTATTTTTATCTTTATTTCTGTTGCAGATAGACTAAGAGAAAAGAGGAGTAGAAATCCTAAGATTACTAAAGTTGTTTTTTTCATAGTAAGGTTTGTGTTTAAATTTCAAGGGCTAAATATACAAAAAGAGAGACACTTGGCCTCTCTCTTTTAATTTGTTATTTTATTAAGGAAACATTGTTGAATTGAACAGTTCCATCTTTCGAAAAAATTCCCCATGGATTGTAATTCATTTGATAAATTCTACAGGAAAGTGCCAGTTCATTATTGACATAAATGACACAAACAGAATTTTCCACCAAAAGCGTTATGTCGATAGATTCTAAATCTAAATTAATAGAACGATTAGTTCTTATCGTAACCTCATCGTTTGTTTTTTTCTCTAATCTTAATTGATTCAATTCTGTATCAAAAACAAGACGGTGAACCTCTGAGCGATTACCCCCCGATCCAAACTCAAATCCAAATTGTTTTGCCGTATTAAGTTGAATAGATGCTGTAACTCCAAATAAACCTTTCTCACGGTCAAATAATATGAACGCATCATCAGTGCCAGAATTTAATGAGTAATTATTTGTTCCTTCTTTTTTTCCATCTTGATTATAAACCATTTTTAAGTCCTTTTTATTCAGTTTCTCAATAAGAGGATTAGGAGCTTGTACATTTAGTGTTCCATCTTCATTCTGAGTTAATTGATGAACAACTAACGAACCAGCCCAATTATAGTTGCTATCATCATTAAAGTCTTCACGTGTAGGACACCATCCCATAATAAAACGTTCATTGCCTTCTCCTGCAGTTTTTCCTGCATAAAACTCTATATCATCCAATCGAGGTTGTTCAGGTACTATCCATTCGCTTGTTCCTACCTTACGGTATCTATAATGTACTTTACGATCTGGGTTTCCATCCCATCCCCAATTAGAATAAATTAAATATTGGTAATCTCCCATGATAAAAGTATCTGGGCATTCTAACATTCGTTCTCCATTGAAGTAAAAAGGATCATCTAACTCCCAATTAATCATATCTTTCGATTTATACTGAGCTATAACAGCTTGCCAATCATCTACTTCTTTAATGTAGCCTCTTGTTGTAATAAGCATTTTATATTCATCACCTTCTTTGAATACAAAAGGATCTCTAAAATCATTAGCATCGTAACCATTTTCTGCTTGCATAGAAAACTCTGGTTGCTTAGTCCAAGTGATTAAATCTTCTGATGTGGCTAAGAAGATTTTTTCTGGTGGGTTTAACTCTCTATTATGTGCAGTATAAAAAGCATAATAAGTATCTTTAAACTTGTAAACACAACCAGTTCCTAGGGCGTTTTCTTGACTTCCTTCTTCACCACAAGGAATTATTATACCATTATCTTCATAAGTAATAAAGTCGGTCGTTGTAGCCATAGCAAAAGGATGAAATGTAGGAGCTCCATCTCTAGCATCGTGTAAATAAACTACATGATATTTTCCATTTTCATAAAATGGCATTGGATCACCAACCCATCCACCATTAGGTTTCCAAAAGGTATGATAAGTTTGATACCTATCATTTACATCAGAGTAGGAGGGAGCGTCCAAGTTTGCGTTAGGATCATTTGTTGTGTACTTATCATCACTACATGCAAATAATAGCATACAAGATAATAATAGTACAGATAATATTGATTGTAATTTCATAGCTTCAATTATTTAGATAGATAATTAAGAATGTTATTCGTTAATGTGTTTAAGTTGTCCTTATACTCATTTTCAATAGAGTTATTTTCATTATACCAATCGTAAGATTCATGTGCAATAGTGATTACTTTTCCTCTACCATCAGTATAATTATATTCTGCAATAGTAGCATTCATATTCATTGCCTCATCTTCAATACGGGTGGCTAATTGGAATCCCCCATTTTTTTCTGTCCATGCAGCAACATTGAAATCATAGCCAGTCCAACTTTCAAAGTTCCAGATGGCATTGTGTCCTTTGCAGTTAACTCCTTTGCTTTGTAAGTAGAAACGATCTGATTCGCCTATCTCTTGACGTAGCCCTTGAAAAATAGGATGATCTGTTTTAACAATTCTCATGCCCCAATTATCACCAATAGCAGAAGAGTTATTAGTCCATCCCCATTCATTATTAAACATAACTCCATCTTTTGATATCTCTAGTTGGGTTCCAAGAGTTATAGCTGAACCTGATAAAAAGAGTCCTCCTCCATTTTGATGATATGCTTTTAGTGCATTAACTACATCAACATTTAATGCTGCATTAGGAATAGATAATCCATTGTCATCGTGATGATACCAGATTACCCCAAAATTAGAAAGATCTAAACCTTCTTTTATTTCGTCTAGAGAAATATATTGTGGCTCAACAAAAGTTCCATCTAGCCAGTTCCACGCAGCTTTATTGTCAGCTTCTTTTATTCCACTAGGGGCTTGAGCTTCACCCACAAAAGCAATAGGTAATAGTTTAGCAGGAACAATAGTAGCTTCATATATAAAAGTCTCATCGTATAGAGTTAGTTCGAACTTTATTGGATTTGTGAAATCTAATGAGGTTTCGGTAGGACTTACTAAAGTTGCACCATTGGTAATACTAAATGTTGGTGTTAAATCAGTAACACTTTCATTTTCAGGGTAAGGAACAGTTATTGTTCGTGTTTTATGATTAATATTGCCTTTGTATTTACCTATAGCAAAGCTTATTATTTGAGCATTCACATGTGATGCTAATACTTTATAGTCATGGTATAAGTTTCCATTAACTATACGGTAAGTCGTTTCTTTAGAAAGATCAATAGGACCTTCTGGTTTTTCAGGACTTGCTATAGAAGCACCATCGGGTAGAGTTACTTTAGGTTCTAATTGTGTTAAATCAGTAGTGCTTGGGAAGATAGCTCTAATAATCCCTTTATTCTCATTAAAGGTTAATTCCTTAGCGCCATCAATAATGAAAGATGAAATTTTAACGCTACCAGAGTTATCTATTTTTTCTCCTTTATCGTCACTGCATCCTAAAAATAAAAAGATGCTTAGTGATAAAAGTAAAATTATTATTTTCTTCATTGTTTTAGATTTTAATGGTTTAGTTCCAACCTGGATTTTGTTTGTAAATACCTTCAGTGAAGTTTATTTGTTGTTGTGGAATAGGAATGTATTCGTCTTTGTTCTTATCGAATTTCCCATTTCCTAAATAGGATCTACGTTTAGACTCCGATTTAAAGAAGTTATTTAATACTTTGTCCGCAGTTCCCCATCTAACTAAATCAAAGAATCGTGAACCTTCCATTGCTAATTCTAATCTGCGTTCCCACTGAAGTGCTTTTTGTGCAAATTCATAGTTCCATGTACAGTTTATCCCATTTTGATAAGTATCAATCGATAAGTTTTTTGCATAAGGGATGAAAAGTGTGCTTTTCTTTGCTCTTTCACGAATAGAGTTGATTAAAGGTAAAGCTTCTTGTTCTCGTCTTAATTCAATTAATGCCTCTGCACGTATTAATACAATATCAGAATATCGTAGTTCAATTCTGTTCTTAGAGTTTCCATAGAATGGATCAATGTTCACAAAGCAATCGCATGAGGGATCAACATTTTCTTTTAATGATGCATAAACTCCATAAGTTGTTGGGTTTCTATTCCAACTTTCTTCATAAATTAACTCTTCGTTGTATTTATAAGGAACACCAGGAAGAGCTACAGTATGGTAAAGTCTTGGATCAACTACATCAAGCTCACTATTATAATTTTCAGAATCAAAGTCATCAAAATCGGGTAGGCCCGCTTTTGTTTTGTATGCATTAACTAAATTTTGACTTGGTTTGTGGAAATCACAACATCCTAAACCCATTGGAAGGGATAGAACATCACTCCAATTTAAGCGTCCATACATAGTTCCATCGTCTTTTGAAAACTGAATAGCAAAAATAGATTCTACCCCATTTTGATAACCACCTGGTAGAAAGTTATTTGCAAAATCAGGTTCTAACTCATATGGAGAGTTCATTACTGCTTGTGAGTAGATGAGCACATTTTCTAAATCTTCTTTATTAATCTCGATTACATTGTTTTTCTCATCTTGTCTATACGCCTTAAATAAATAGGATTTTGCTAAATAAGCTGCAGCAGCATATTTATTAGCACGTCCAACTTGACTTTGTGTTTCAGGAAGCAAGTCGTAGGCTTTTTTGAAATCGTTGCAAATTCGGGTCCATTGTTCATCGTTAGGTAAGTCATTAGAGATTTTGTCATAATCATCTAAAGGAATCGTTTCGTCAACAAAAGGAATATGTCCAAAAACCATTTTCATTAAGAAGTAAAAGTGTCCTCTTAAAAAATGCATTTCACCTATTCTAACGTTTCTATTAGAAAGGTTATCGGCTTCAGAAGAGTTTAATACGCCTAAGGCTGAATTTGTTCTAGAAATGGCCTCGAATAAGAAAAACCAAAGTCCATCAGCCTCTCCAAAATCAGTTTTAATATTTTCGGATATTTCATAATAATGAAAGTTTAAAATGTCATTTTCAGCATTTCCCCCCTTATAAGCATCATCCGATCGTACATTACCATAGGGCCATAAACTAAATGGCTTGTCATAATGGTCATTGCCTAGAGCTGAGTATGCAGCAGTTACTAAACCTTCTATTTGATTTGGGTTTTTAACTTGATCTTCATTTAGTATGCCCTGTGGGTCTTGGTCTAGAAAGTTGCAACTAACAACTAAAAATAGACTAAGTAATATAATTGATATGTTTTTTAACTTTTTCATAATAGTAGTTTTTAAAAGGATACGTTTAATCCAAAAGTAACAGTTAAAGGAATTGGATACCCCCAAGCTGGGTTTTCAGGATCTACACCTGTAAAGTTTTTACTTTTAATTGTAAAGAGGTTTTGTGCACTTACATATAGTCTCAATCTACTTAGTTTTGCTTTTTGAGTCAAAGCTTGTGGCACAGTATAGCCTAATTGAACGTTTCTAAGTTTTAAGAATGATCCGTTTTCAACATAATAGGTGGAAAAACGAGATTCCTCATTGTCATCTTTATAAGCAAGTGCTGGGATATCAGATTTGGGATTAGTTATTGGGTCCCAAGCTTTTAATAATCTTCTGCCTTTATTTGATCGAGTATCTGATACACTCCAGAAATCAGTAGTATATTTAACAGTGTTAATTACATCTACATTTTGCAATCCTTGGAAGTACATAGCTAAATCAAAATCCTTATAACCTAAATTAATATTAATACCATAGGATAAATCGGGATAAGGATTTCCAATCCAGGTTCTGTCTTGATCATTAATTACCCCATCATTATTTAAGTCACGATAACGAATACGTCCAAGTCCTTTCCCTGATTGTTTTACATGTTCATCTACTTCCTCTTGTGATTTGAAGATGCCATCAGCTACATAGCCATAGAATGAGTTTAAGGGTCTTCCTAAAATGTTATCGTAGGTTCCGTTACCTCCATATGAGTTTTTAACACTTTCAGGTAAGTGAGTTACTTTATTTGAGTTTGTAGATAAGTTTCCAGTAATATCGTAACTCATCCCAAATACCGTAGTTCCTCTATAGCCTAGTGTAAACTCAAAACCCTTATTTTCCATTGATGCACCATTATACCATTTGTTAGCACCTTCACCTTTGATGGCTGCATAACCTGGAGAATAAAGAATGTCTTTAGTTTTTTTTATATAATATTCAGCAGACCCATAAAGTGCATGATTGAATAATCCGAAATCTAAACCTAAGTTAGTTTGTGTTGTTGTTTCCCATTTTAAATTAGGATTAGCTAATTGAGCTCTTTTAAAACCAGAGGGAAGTACACCAGATCCAGTTCCATTTAAGTCATACCCTGTACCCCATACAGCATCCCAGGTAGGGTCTCCTTTACCATAATCACTCACATAAATATCATAAATAGCAGTGTTTGCAATTTCTTGATTTCCAGTTTGTCCCCATCCAAAACGTAGTTTTAAATCCGTAAGCCATGAACGAGTATTGCTCATAAAAGACTCTTCATTTATTTTCCATCCAAGGTTAAATGCAGGGAATGTTCCCCATCGATTATTTTTACCAAAACGAGAAGAACCATCATGGCGTAGCGTTACAGAAGCTAGGTATTTATTGTCATACGCATAGCTTATTTTTCCAAAGTATGACATCAAGCTATAACCTGTGGAACTACCAGTTCCAACACTTTTTCCTGTACCTAAGTCAGGCCACATATAATCGGGTGTTTCTAATGCAAACCCCTCACTAGATGATGAAAAGTTTATGTCTTCTTGACGGAACATTTCCATACCTAGTAACGTTTCGAATCGGTTATTTCCAATTTCAAAGTCATAGGTCGCAGTATTAGTCCATGTCCACTTTGTCCAGTGTGCTTGCTCAATGTATGATTGAGTTTTATCACTTTCGAGATATCCACTAGTGTAACTATAAGTCAATGAGCGCTTATAAAAATTACTATAGTCAAGACCAAAGCTTGAACGAATATTCAGTTTTTTAATAGGTTCAATATTAAGATAGGTATTACCAAAAAGTCTCCAATGTCTATAGCGGTTGTATTTATTATCATCAACTAGGCGAGCAGGGTTTTGTCTGTCTGGAAGCCCACCAATAGGTCCGCCCCAGTTACTTCCATCTTCAGTACGTACAGGTATGAACGGTACAGCAATAAGAGCAGCTTCAACAATCTGGTAAGGTTGAAGAACTTCAGAAGTTCGATTTAGTGTGAAGTTTTCACCGATTGTAACTATGTCATCTATTAACTTATAATCTGTATTAATACGAGCAGAAATACGGTTAAAGTTAGTGTTTTTAACTAGCCCATTGTTGTCATAGTATCCTAACGAGAAAAAATAATTACCTTTTTCTGTTCCATTACTAACCGCTAGATTATGAGATTGAGCCATGCCTGTTTGTGTTACCTCATCAAACCAGTCAGTATTTGCTGGTTTCATTGTTTTTTCGCTATCAAGGTATTCTGGAAACCATATATTTTTTAATTCTCTATTCCCTTGGACCCCTAATTCGTCCTTATATATAATGCCAAGATTGTTAGAGTTAGGGTTGATACCAGAATTTATAGATGCTTTCCATAGTGCTTTAGCATAGTCTTTAGAACCTAAAACATCAATTTTACTAGTATATTTAGAAAGGGTTAAATAAGAACTAAAGTCAACATTTATTTTTCCTTTTTTTCCTTTTTTAGTTGTGACAATAATCACACCATTGGCTGCACGAGAACCATAAATACTTGCTGCAGAAGCATCACGAAGCACCTGAATGCTCTCGATGTCATTTGAGTTTAATTCGTGCATACCCGATGTGGTGGGTACTCCATCTATAATATATAGAGGATCATTGTTGTTTAAGGTTCCAATACCACGGATGCGGATAGTGGCAGCTCCACTGGGATTACCATCTGCACTTACTTGCATACCTGGGATACGCCCTTGAAGAGCCTTCATCGGGTTGTTTTCTGATTCTGACATCATATCATCAACCTTTACAATAGATACAGCTCCAGTAAGGTCTGCTTTTCTTTCGGTACGATATCCAACAGCAATAATTTCATCTAGCAGCAAAGATGATTCTTTCAGTTCTACATTAATAGTTTTTCTATTTTCCACCTTAATAACTTGATCATCATATCCAATATATGAAAAGACCAATGTTCCATTCAATGGTGCATTTAATGTATAATTACCGTCAAAATCAGTAATAGTACCTACTGCATCCCCTTGAACAACTACATTCACACCAATTAATGGTTCTCCATCATTAGCGGACTTTACATTTCCTTGTACTGAGATTATTTGTGCATTAAGCGCACTTCCCATTATAAGAAAAATTAACGCAATGAAATTTTTCATAATTCATTTTAGATTTTTAATTAACAATAAAATATTCCAACTTATTACAGTAAAGCATCCCCTGCTTTTAGCTGAAACAAATAAAACGATATAGATGTATAGTTAATGTAATAATTGTTTCGGAAGTGATAAGAAATGTTACATACAGCAAAATAGGTCCATAAATGTAACAAATGTTATAGTAGTTGAAACAAATTTTAAGGTAAGTTTATATTCTATTGGTTTACTTTGTTTCGAAAGTAATCCCTAAATGCTTTTTGTTGATGTGAGATAATAAACTTCAACAAACTTAATGATTATTTGACTGGCTAACCAAATAATTGATTGTTAATGTTTTTTGTAATACATATGTAAAATGAAGCGTAAAAATAACTTTAAGCGAATTGTTGCCTCCATATTTTTCTATATCGGAGCCTTTTCATTATTAACTATGGCATGTGCCACCGAACCTCAAATAAAAGTACAACATTTGGGAAATGAACAAAGTATGATTCAAATTCCAAATCCAAAGAAATACATTCTTCTTCCAATAGAGGATAGTATGGGGGATTCAAAAATTACAGTGATTGTTGACAACCAAGAAGTGCAAACACTTTTTGTTCGGTTAGCAAGAGAAAAAGTAGACTATGTTGTGCCCTTAGATGTTTCTATGTATCAAGATAAAGGAGTTGCATTAAATATTTCTTCTATTGAGGACAGTGCTCTTTGTTGGAGAGAAATTAAAATGACTGATTCATTTGATATAACAAATCGTGAAACAGATTATAGACCTCTATTCCATTTTTCTCCAAATTATGGTTGGATGAATGACCCTAATGGTATGGTGTATAAAGAGGGTGAATATCATTTGTTTTATCAATATAACCCTTATGGATCTACTTGGGGTAATATGCATTGGGGGCATGCTGTAACACGAGATCTTATTAATTGGGAACAATTACCTGTCGCTATAGCACCCGATATATTAGGAGCTATATTTAGTGGTAGTGCTGTTGTTGATTTTAATAATTCTGCAGGATTTGGTAAGGATGCTATTATAGCCTTTTATACCTCAGCTGGTGAGAGACAAACTCAAAGCATAGCTTATAGTTTAGATAATGGTCGCACATTTTCAAAATACTCTATGAATCCAGTTTTAACAGCAGATATCCCTGATTTTAGAGATCCTAAAGTGTTTTGGCACGAAGAAACGAATCGTTGGATAATGATTATAGCATCAGGACAAGTTATGGATATATTCTCTTCGAAGAACCTTAAAGAATGGACTTTTGAGAGTTCTTTTGGTGAAGGTCAAGGGGTTCATGATGGAGTTTGGGAGTGTCCTGACTTAATTAAACTTCCTATTGAAGGAACAAATAAATCAAAATGGGTCTTAATCTGTAATATAAACCCTGGAGGACCTTTTGGTGGTTCTGCTACACAATATTTTGTGGGAGATTTTGATGGCAAAGTATTTACTAATGATTCTCCCAAAGAGGTGAAATGGATGGATTATGGTCGCGATCATTACGCAACTGTAACCTGGAGTAATGCTCCTGATAACCGTCATATTGCTATTGCATGGATGAGTAATTGGGATTATGCGAATGTTGTTCCAACGAATCAATTTAGGAATGCTATGTCTGTTACAAGAGACTTAAGATTGTTTGAAAAAGAAGGGGCTATCTATTTGAAAAGTACGCCTTCACCGGAATTATTAGCTCTTCGTAGTGAAAGTAGACAGCTAGACTCTTTTGATGTTAATATGGACTATAATATAGATGCTTTACTCGATAATAATCAAGGTTCTTTTGAGATAGAAGTTGAGTTTGAAAACAATGATGCGGAAATCATAGGATTTAGGTTGTTTAATGAATTAGGTGAAGAGGTAAATTGTTTTTATAGTCTGATAGATAATGAATTTTCAATGTCAAGATCTAAAAGTGGTAAAATAGACTTTAGTGATAAGTTTGCAAGTGTTACAACTACGCCTCTTGTCAATAAAGATAGCTTGTCATTACGTATTATCGTAGATAAAGCGAGTATAGAACTGTTTGGAAATGAAGGAGAGTTTGCTATGACCAATACTGTTTTTCCAAATAAACCTTATAATAGAATTAATTTTTACACAAAAGGAGGAACCTATAGTGTATCTTCATTTATAATTTATAAATTAGCTAAGTAAGGCTGCAAATTAATTAATAATGGAAAACAACAAAAATAACATATTAGTATTAATTCCCATAATGCTTTGTTTTTTTGCAATGGGATTTGTGGACTTAGTAGGAATCGCGTCAAATTATGTAAAGGAGGATTTTAACCTTAGTGATACCAATGCCAACCTATTACCTTCAATGGTATTCTTTTGGTTTTTGGTCTGTTCTGTTCCAACAGGGCTGTTAATGAATAAAATAGGTCGAAAAAAGACAGTTTTATTAAGTTTAATTGTAACTGTTGTAGCTTTAATTCTGCCTATTGTAAATTACTCGTACCCAATGATGTTACTTTCTTTTGCTTTCTTAGGAATAGGAAATGCAATTATGCAAGTTTCATTAAATCCTTTATTGACTAACGTTATAAAGGCAGATAAATTGGCAAGTATGTTAACTTTTGGTCAGTTTGTTAAGGCCATAGCTTCTTTTTCAGCACCAATAGTAGCAGGATGGGCAGCTTTTCAATTTGATAATTGGAAGTTATTATATCCTATTTTTATGTTGTTTGCTATAATTGCAGTTATTGGATTGGGTATAACAACGATTGAAGAAGAACAAGAAGAAGGAAAGACCTCTGGTTTTATAGAGTGTTTTTCTCTTTTAGGTGATAAAATGATATTACTTTGTTTTGTTGGTATAATGTGTCATGTGGGCATTGATGTAGGTACTAATGTAACTGCACCAAAAATATTAATGGAACGATTAAGTATTCCTTTGTCAGAGGCAGGATATGCAACTAGTATCTATTTTCTATTTCGTTTAATTGGTTGTTTATCTGGAACCTTTATTCTTGCTAAATATTCATCTAAGAAGTTTTTTGCAGCAAGTGCAACCTTAATAGCATTAGGCTTAATAGGTTTATCTTTAGTAGATAGTAAGTCAGCTATATATATCAGTGTGGCTTTAATAGGATATGGTAATTCTAACATCTTCCCAATTATATTTTCTCAAGCTTTAATGCATCTTCCCAATAAAAAGAATGAGGTTTCTGGTTTAATGATTATGGGATTAATTGGGGGAGCAATATTTCCTGTACTAATGGGAGGCTTATCTGATGCTATGAGTTCTCAAATAGGAGCAATTATTGTTATGATAGTAGGTTCTGTTTATTTATTATCGTTAATAACTAAAATACAACATATAACATCAAATAATTAAATTATGTCTAATACTATAATAGTAGGAATGGGAGAGGTTCTATGGGACGTTTTCCCTACTGGTAAGAAACTCGGAGGTGCTCCAGCAAATTTTGCATATAATGTATCACAATTTGGTCTAGATGGAAGAGTGGTGAGTGCTATTGGTGATGATGCTTTAGGTGATGAAATACTTAAGTCTTTTAATAACAAAAGTATTAAATATCTTATGCCAAAAGTAAATTATCCAACAGGAACCGTTCAAGTTAACTTAGATGAAGAAGGTGTGCCCTGTTATGAGATAAAAGAAGATGTTGCATGGGATAATATTCCTTTTTCGGATGAGTTAAAGCGTTTAGCTTTAAATACTCGTGCGGTATGTTATGGATCTTTAGCTCAACGGGATGAGGTAAGTAGAAAGACTATCAATACTTTTTTAGATGCTATGCCTAAAGGGGAGGATTATTTGAAAATTTTCGATGTAAACTTACGGCAGAGTTTTTATACTAAAGAGGTTTTGAAAAGTTCATTCGAAAAGTGTAATGTTTTAAAGATTAATGATGAAGAACTAGTTACAGTGAGTCGGATGTTTGGTTATCCAGGTATTGACTTACAAGATAAATGTTGGATACTTATTGCTAAATATAACTTAAAGATGCTAATCTTAACCTGTGGAACCAATGGTAGCTACGTATTTAAGCCAGGTAAAGTTTCATTCCAAGAAACACCTAAAGTGTCTGTAGTAGATACTGTGGGTGCAGGTGATTCTTTTACAGCAGCTTTTTGTTCTGAATATATAAAAGGAAAAAGTATAGAAGAAGCTCATAAATTCGCAGTAGAGGTATCTGCATATGTGTGTACACAAAGTGGTGCTATGGTGAATTTTCCTGATACTTTATTGAATCGTTGATGTGTGTCAACATTCAATGGATGTTACAAACATTCTTTGAAAGGTTAAATAGGGAAAAGCTTTATATTTACATTAAAGAAGGACCAAGGTATTT
>JAAYSY010000136.1 GCA_012518235.1 Bacteroidales bacterium | reverse complement strand
TCCTCACTATAAATAAAAGAATAATCCGTTACACGTTCTACTTTTTTCACAAACTCAGATAAAGAAGCTTTATTAATATTTATACTATACCTTGGATCATGATTTTGTAAATTAGCTCTATCAGAACTTTGTGCACAAATAGTACACACGTTAATACAACACATTACAACAGCTATAAGAAATATACTCTTCTTACTCTTACGCAAACACTTATTTGTATAATACATATATATTATTTTAATGAGATAACCACTCGACTATCTTCCATATTAAAAGTAAACAATTGATTTCTAGACAATAAGGTAAGAATCTCTTCTAGTGAATTCTGCGAAGAAAAGGTTGCAGTCATTCTATAGTTTTTCAATGAATTTTCTTGAATAATAATTTCAGTATTAAAAAAGATGGATAGTTCTTCAGCAATCTCCTTTAAGGATAAGTTATTAAAAGACAGAATTTCATTACGCCATTGAATACAACTCAATACATTCACTTCTGTTTTGACTACAAAGTTCTCTTGCTGTTTGCAATACGTAGCACTCTCTCCTGGAGATAGAATAATTGGTGCTCCATTTACTTTGGAAGTCTGAAGAGATACAGAACCCTCAAGTAAAGTAGTTTTCACAAAATCCTCTCTCTCGTAAGATTTCACATTAAAATGAGTACCTAACACCTCAACACAAACATCTCCCGCTTCCACTTTAAATGTTTTGTTCTCATTCTTTGCTACTTCAAAATATGCTTCTCCTTTCAGTTTAACTTTTCGTTCATTCCCCTTAAACTTCTTTGGATAGGTTAATGAAGAATACCTATTAAGCATAACCTTAGACTCATCTGGAAGAATTATAGTACACGTTTCTGCAAATGTAGAAGTAGTCTGAAGTTGTACAGAAGAGAACAAATGATAAGCACCCCAACTTAAAACACAAAGAACAGCAATACTTGCTGCTACCTTCCAAGTTGAGATAAAGAATCTATTTTTATGACCTGAAGGAATTTGACCTTCCAATTTAAGCCAACTTTCTTCTTTTGAGTATTTTCCCCGAGGAGAACAAGTAGAACGCGCTAATGCCTCTACTATTTTATCGAATTCTTGTTTCATTTTGTCCATTTACTAATAAAGACAACTGAAGCAAGATTATTCCCTATACAAAATACTTCTTTTTTATAACTTTAGAGTTTAAGAGATAGGTCATCCCCCTAAATAGATTATTAACAACCTAATAAACAACACTATAGTAATTCACAACACAGAATAAAAGGTTGAATTATAATAACTTCTGTTTAAGCTTCTTTGTTGCTTTCTGTAATTGAGCATCAACTGTTTTTACACTAATGCCTAATTCATTAGCCACTTGAGCATACGATTGTTTCTCTTCTCTGATTCTAATGAATACCTCTCTACACCTTTTAGGTAATTCATCTAAAGCTTTTACATAACGTTGAAATAACTCTTCGCTAATTAAAAGTTCCTCAGGTGATGAGGATTGTTCCACTTGTCCCTCGAAAAACGAATAACCACAATCTATGCGTCTTCGCTCTTTAGCTAAGTAGTTTAATGCTGTATTCTTAACAACAATAAAACAATAACTTTCAATATCTTTAATTTGCTTTAATTCAGCTCTATGATCCCAAATTTTAAGAAAGGTGTCTAAAACAACTTCTTGACTCCACTGTTCATTTTGCAAATAAAAATAAGCGGTACGAAACAAACGATCATAAGTCAAATCATAGAATACTTTGAAAGCCTTTTGAGAGTTCTGTTCACTTACTTTTTTTATATAATATTGAATTTTGCTTTTCATCTACAACGTCCAAATTGATGTTGATTCAACTCTGCTATTTCATTTAATAGCAATTGTTTTATATCAAACAATAAAAAACGCCTGCAAAAGTACAATAAACAAAATTAGAAATGTTGTTTGTTTATACTATTTAC